>DIZR01000038.1:0-5182 GCA_002429425.1 Patescibacteria group bacterium UBA6023 | reverse complement strand
TACATGGAAGAAAAAATCATCAAATCCCTCGAAGAACTCAAAAAATTACAAAAGCCCATAAGGAATGCAAACATTGAGCACAGAGAAGCATTAAGTAAGCTCGATCATTTAGCGATCTGGATTACGGAACATGTCGGGACAATGGGTTTCTTTATTGCCATTTTTTCATGGACTGTTTTGTGGCTCGGTTGGAATATTTTTGTTCCAGCGCAATTTCGCTTTGATCCATACCCCGCATTCGTGCTTTGGCTATTCATTTCGAATATGATTCAAATCTTTCTCATGCCCCTTATTATGATAGGGCAGAACCTCCAAGGGAGACATTCAGAAGTAAGGGCGGAAGCTGATTTTGAAGTAAATACGAAGGCTGAACGGGAGATCGAAACAATATTACAACACCTTGAAAAGCAAGGTGAATTAATGTTGCAGATTCTTCAAAATTTAGACAAAACAAAAAAAGAATAACCACAATCACTGATTCATGTTTCATATAGCCTACTAATAACTGGCTGACTCAATGGCAAACACCACAAATAAACATCGCGCAAAATTCTTTGCGCGATGTTTATTTTTCTCATTCACTCACCCACACTCAGACCAGTATGTCTAAAATCCGGATGCTTCTTTAATGAGGATCATTCGTACCTTGCGACCCATAAATGCCGGCTCGCGCTCGATTGTGAGTATCTTTGAAAGCATGGTTCCACCCATACCGGCATCCTTCATGCGCTTGTCCTCAAGTGGAACAACATACTCGCGCACACGTTTCATTGCATCTTCGTACGTCGGCACTATTTTTTGCGCTCCCGCAACAAAAATGATATTCGGAGAAGTAAACACAATGTGTGGCAACTGACTTCCTGATGCCGAAACAATGACCATTTCTCCAGTTTCCGCGAGTGCATGAACACTGCCAAGATAGTATTCCGCAAAGAGCGCCTTATTGCGGAGCTCAGCCTGCTTTTGGGGATCTTTTTCCGCAACGATTGCCGCATGCAAATTATTCCATCCGTGCGTATCGGATTTCAGGTAATCAATAAATCCGATCTCATCGAGCGTGCGAGACGAACCATTGTTTATACTTGCTCCCTTCGGAATGAGTTCTTTTATTTTTTCAAGAGCTTCTCCATAATTGTCAGCAACAAATACCTCCACACCCCGCTCGCGTAAAGCATCTGCGGTTTTGTTTATAATGTCTACACTTGGAATCACATCGTATTTCATATATTTTAATTATTGATAATCACTACTACTTCTTTTTACTTTTACCGATGTCTGTCGCGAGTTTATGTAAAAGACTGGCCATATAGGCAACATTGATCGAGTAGTACACCTCCTGTCCTCGGCGCTCATCTTCCACAAGATTTGCCGTCTTGAGTATTTTTAGATTCTGGGAAATTGCGGGTTGAGAAAGACCCACTTTCTCCGCAATATCACCAACCATCTTCGGATTTCCCATAAGCGCCATTAAAATATGATAGCGATTTTCATTTCCGATACCCTTCCCCATCTTCGCCATTTCTTTGCATAAATCAGACATATGCATATATTAGCATATCTCTATATATCGGTGCAAGTGACTCTCAGGATACGAAAAAACCCTTACATAAATGGCGAATTACTCACTCCATTCACGTCTGAGAATACTAAAGAGCAGACCATCATAAAAAATTCCATTTACGATGTGATTCTCTCGCAAGGTGCCCTCAAATACAAAACCGAGGCGCTCCGCAACAGCTCTGCTTTTTAGGTTTGTGGATGCACATTCAATTTCAATACGATTCAAGTTGAGTTCATCAAAGCCATATCGAATGATCGCTTTTACCGACTCGGTAATAATTCCCTTTCCTTGATGATCTTTATCGAGCCAATACCCGATCGACGCTTTTTTGTTTGCATAATCTATTTGATGATACCCCATTGAACCCACCCATTTATCTTCATACCACACGCCAAAATCAGCACTTTTTTTATTCTTAAAATCTTCCCCGCAACGAAGGATAAACTCCTCTGTATCCTTTGGTGAAATCGTCGCATCAACCCATGGCAACCATTTCCTAAGCTCTTCTCTGTTCTTCACAACAAGATCAAAGAAGGCCTTGGCGTCATCTGCGTTCCTTAATTTAACCGACAGTTTATCATTTATTTTTATTTCAAAATCCATCATCTTATTGTAACAGACGATGCATGTGCGTGCATTTACGAATTAGAGGCGATATTAAAATAATTTTTGAAAAAATACATTAGCTTCTTTTCCGAAAAAAGGACTCCATATTATACTTGCGCCAAGCTTCTCCCAAAATAAGCGCAATAAACAAAAATAGATAAATTACACCCGAATCAATATCGGTGTTCCCTGCCGCATATGGACCACCAAAGCCTTGTGGCACCGACCAAATGAGAAATGAGAATAACACGCCACAATATAATGCCACGCGAGAAAACACACCAGTGATAAGTGAAATAGCGAGAGCTGTTTCAACGATCGCAATGAGTGTACCAAAAAAAATGGGATTGATATTCGCAAAATGTACCCACATATTTATCCAGGCCGACTCCATTGTTCCCTGCCCCGCAAGCGCTTGAGTAAGTACATTAATAATATTCAGACGAATCTCGGGCATCCATTTAAAACCGGCATCAGCAGCCCATGCAAGACCGGTAAGAATACGTAAGAGCGCAAATCCATTTTCTTTATTCATATCTAAATATTATACAACATATTAGGTAAGAATAACGAACGCACTTTAATTCAACCCTGAACAGCAACACCCATCTATTGGCAAAGCGCTAATGAAAACGACATACCTGCCGAGATATACTGGCTGTGCTTTAGCAACCAATAATTTCGACAGGTATGTATACTACACAGCATACTGACCGCTCCTTCTCTCGCAAGAGGATCGTGTGGTCATTGATGCACTCCACGCACAGGGAGTACCACTGCGTGTGATAGAGCAGCAATTTATAAGCATTGCTCGACAACTTCTCGAGAATTATCGCGCAACAGCGACCCAAATGAAGTCTATATCTCATGTCATGCTCAAAAAAAGTACACGGCACGACGTCATGCCACAAAATACGGTGCGCGAAAGATCGAGAGCGATCCGAGTCTCGAGCAGATTATCGAAGAAAAGCTCCGCGGGAAACATCCTCGTGGAGATTGGTCTCCCGTCGTGATTGCACAAGTACTTGGGACTCTGTGTCATCAAGTGTATAGATTTACTTTCACCCACTCGCGGTGGCTCTTGGTGCTCACCATGCTTGATCTTCTTGTGATATGGCTCATTTGGCATGAATACGGTCAATTGGAGCAAAAACATACCCAGAAAATCTCCTTGGTGTAGTTATACACCAGACGCAAATTTGTTTTTTATCACGATTTGATATAGTAAGATTCTTATGAAACCTACATATTGGTGGACGAACGCCGTATTCTATGAACTCTATATCGACAGATTTGCGGGAAATTTGGCAGGACTTATTGATCGTCTCGATTACATAAAAACACTCGGCATCGATTGTATTCACCTCTTGCCACATTATCCTTCACCAATGTTTGATGACGGATATGATGTATCGAACTATCGTGACGTGCGCTCTTCCCTTGGAACACTCAGTGACTTCACATCTTTGATCCAAGAAGCACACAAACGAAACATTCGCGTCCTTACTGATCTTGTGCTCAACCACGTATCGGAAGAACATCCATGGTTTGTCGAAGCCCGTTGTTCAAAAAATAATTCCAAACGCGATTTCTTTCTGTGGTCTGATACTGGCGCTGAACTTGCTGATTCAACAAACAATTTTCCCCATCTGAAACCCAGCAATTGGATAAAAAATATTGAAACGAATGATTACTATTTCACATCATTTTATCCTCAACAACCCGATCTCAACTGGAGAAATCCCGAAGTGCTCCAGGAAATGCTTGCAGTCATGGATTTTTGGATTGCAATCGGCGTCGATGGATTTCGACTTGATGCAGCCGCGCATTTGATAAAAAAGGAGGGAACAAAGTCAAAAGGTCTTCCCGAAACACATGCGGTACTAAAGCAGATCCGTGCACATTTGAATATCATAAACCCCGACGTGGTAATGCTTGCTGAGGTGAGTGATCCCCCCGAAATATCACGTGCATATTTTGGAGATGGAAATGAATGCCATCTCGTGTACCATTTTCAAATGTCTGAAACGCTCATCATGGCAGAAGTAAAGGGTGAACCTGGACTTATCGATGCAATGATTAAGCGATCCTATCCCATACCCCCGAATTGTCAGTGGGCAGCATTCTTGAGAAATCATGATGAACTTTCTCTTCATAATACAATAGAAGAAGATCGTGTTCTCTTGTTTGACTATGCGGATAGCGAACACAAAAATACATTCAAAGGGAATAAGGGTCTTTCAATGCGTCTTGCAAGTATATTCAAAAAAGATTCTCTCAAAATGAAACATTCCTTAGAGACGCTCATCAAGCTCCCTGCCTCACCAATCATTTATTACGGAGAAGAATTAGGAATGGAAAATGACAACACGATCGGAACACAGAAGGATACGCGTCGTTATGTAAGGGGGATTTTTGAATGGGATGTCGCAGAAGAAGAAATAAAAAATCCAAACTCTCTTTTTTCATATGTAAAAAAATTACTTCAGGAACGGGCATCTTTCAGACTATCGAATGAAACCTTACAGATTCCCGAGGTTCCCAACGAAGAAATACTTGTCCGCTAAATTTCAAATACTTTAATTCTCTCTTGAACTGCAACAAGTCGTTGGGAATTGATGGATAGACAGGTGTCTTCTAGTTGGAGGTTGAAGTTGGAACAGTAACAGGATAAACACTCAGCATATTGATTATGTCATCTACCCCTACTTCATCGTGCGGGAATGGACGACCAAGACGGTCAGCAATGTTCTGCAGTAATTGATTCATTCCAGGGGAGATAATTGAACGCTTAGCTGAGCTTCTTCTGTTGCTTATGCTTTTATAAAGATTGAATACAATCTGTCCATTCTCCGCAATATAAAGACCTCCACCTGCACTCACACAGTTAAAGTCCGAAAGCTGAAGGCCTGGATACGTTTCCATAAACATAAACGGTTCAAACCCCTCAATGGGGTGCCCACCTTTCTTTTCTATAAAATCATTTTGAAGAGTTTCACTAAAATACGCTACCAC
>DIZR01000022.1:13037-13546 GCA_002429425.1 Patescibacteria group bacterium UBA6023 | reverse complement strand
CATATTGAGGTAATAATTTCTTAATAATTTCAACCTGTGAAAAACTGGAAAACGTAGTGTCTATTTGAACCTCTTGTAAAAAAATAATGTCCGGATTTTTTTGTATAAGCGTGTTAACGAGATTTGGTAATCTTGAATTAAAATCGTAGTATCTCCATAGATTAAGTGTGAAAATTGAAATCATATATTTATGCAATTAATTTTTGTTTATACTTTTCTGCCAATTTTAAACCTAGTAATTTGTGCTTAATTTTACTCGTTATATATTTATTTTCACTTATTACTCTTAAAACATGCTCGTAGCCATCGGAGCTAAATATTATATCAAGAATATACTCGAGTATCTCGGGAGACTTTGAGGAAATGGCAAAAGGCAATAACTCGTGCAATGTTTCAATTTCTAAAATTTTTATAACCTGTGGATTAATTTAGTTTCATGTCTTGAATGTATCAAAACCTTTCCAAAAAATACTTTGATGTTTAAATATAATTACTTTACTGTGTACAGC
>DIZR01000022.1:4197-12947 GCA_002429425.1 Patescibacteria group bacterium UBA6023 | reverse complement strand
TGTACAAAAAAAACGAACCACACTGGTTCGTTTTCTCTTTTCTGTCTGTTGATTTTAAAACTTTCAGAATTCGGATGACATGCGAAGGCTTGGACTGAGGTCGTGTTCGGAAGACGTACGAATTGTACGTTAACCGAATTGGCCGAGGGAAAGCCGAGCAGGTCGCCGAATTTGGAAGTTTTTGATTATTCGGAAACTGAGATACCCATAGACCGTGCCGTCCCTGCTATGGTCTTCATTGCGGCTTCGATTGAAGCAGCATTCAAGTCAGGCATCTTCTTCTCGGCAATCTCACGGACTTGTGCCTTCGTGAGGACTCCTGCTTTCTGACTTCCTGGCTTGAGTGCACCCTTGTCCTTCCCGATTGCCTTCAAGATAAGGCGTGAAGCAGGAGAAACCTTTAGGACGAATGTGAATGTACGATCCTCGTAGACAGTGATTTCCACCGGGATAACGTCACCCATCATCTGTGCTGTTGCAGCATTGAACTTCTGAACGAAATCACCAATGTTAATACCTGCCTGTCCAAGCGCTGGACCGACTGGAGGAGCTGGTGTTGCTTTACCTCCTGCTATTTGTAGCTTGAGTTTTTTTGTGATTTTTTTTGCCATATAAATATTTTACAATTTTTACTATTTATACTGAAGAGTGAGAAGCCCCCCACCTGCTTTCGACATGAAGGCACTTATCAGGATATGTGGATACTACTGAATTTTCCCATTTTACGCAAGCACACCCCATTATTACAAAAACACACATGAGTGTGTTTTTGTAAAGATTTTATTTTGTATGAAATACAAAGTACTTGACCGTTTTGGTTTTTCCTTAAAGAAAATTTAATTTCAAATGCAGTGCGAGGCGCCAAGGAGCAATCTCACCGAGCTGTATGGGCATACTGCGAGGTGAGTTACAACGATGGCAACAAAGCAATGCGTTGAAATTAAATTTTCTTGATTTGGAGGAAGTCTAATTCTACGGGAGTCTCGCGTCCAAACATCGGTACCATGACTTTGACCCGACCGCGTTCAGTATCTACCTCGCCCACACGACCTTCAAGTTCTTTGAATGGGCCGTCGGTAATGATGACCGATTCACCAACAACAAGGTCAATAGAATGTTTGATCATCTTCGAGCCCATACGACCAAACAATGCATCGATTTCTTTTTGATTGAGTGGGACAGGAACAACCCCCGCACCAACGAACCCTGTCACACGTGGCGTATTGCGCACAACGTACCATGAGTCTGGATCGTAGACCATGTTCACGAGTACATACCCGGGATATATCTCCTCCTCAACCTCAGTGCGCTTTCCTCCTTTCATTTTGATCTTCTTTTCTTTTGGAACAACGACATCAAAAATTTTGTCTTCCATTCCAAGCGATTCAATACGCTGTCGCAAGTTACGCACCACCGCATTTTCATATCCGGAATAGGTGTGAATCGCGTACCACTGACGCCCCATTGATGTTGTCGTCTCATTATTTTCTTCTGCCATATAGAAATAGAGTGTTACTTACTACGAATTATTAAATGAGGCTTGCAATACCTTTTTGCAGTACGAAATCAAGTAGACCAAGAAACACTCCCGTTCCGACCGAGATGGCGATCACGATGATGGTGTAATTGATTGCCTCATTTCGTGTTGGCCATGTCACATGACGAAGCTCCGCTCGTGTGTCTCGCAAATAGTTAATGAATTTCATATGGGTGAAATTAGGGAATAAAAAAACCCCCGCGGGCTGTTTAGATAAGTAACAGTATATGTTTTTGTGGAAATAAGTCAAGTTAAAAAAATCTCCCCAATTGGGGAGATATATATACACATTTTATTGCCGTGATAGACGAAATTTTTGATTTTTTTCGTCATATCGCCTTACACCTTCCATAATGAGCTGTGCCCAAAGCTCGAGCTCTTTACGATATTTTTCAGGAATGCGATCGATGTCAAATTTGTTAAACAACACACCTCCAGAAAGAAAGGGTTGTTTTCCTTTTTCAACACGGGTGACGCGCATCGCAAGTTTTTCATCCTTATAATACGATACCGGGAACACTTGGATAAATCGACGTCCAGTATCGCGATGGATACAGGACCAAATATTGAAGATGACTTTTTCACCAGGATTAAGGTAAATTTTATACGAAGCAAACTCACCTTTTCGTGCACGCCAAAGACGTGAATCGGCAATAAAATTTTTGCCTTGTTCCAACAAAACTTTTTCAACGTCCATTTCATTTGGGATCACTGCGACTGCTGCGGAAGTAAATTTTCGCACAGTTTTTACTACTTTTACTACGCTTGAAATCAAATCTCTACCGGACATGATAACTCCTTGTTCGTTATTGAGTGGAGCACCTGCGACATCGCTGCCGCAGGTGTGATCCGGTTATTTACCGGTCAGGGTAGTACACTTCGCCTTGTTGCGCTCAGTGATGAACAGCTGATGCATTAAGGAGTGCACTTCAATCATGAAAGAATTCACAATCAGCTGCCGAGCAGAAACTGCTGGCATAAGCCCAGTGAATTCACCCCCGTAAAACACGGTATTTTTCTGGAAGAGACTGAGTAACCGCCCCTTACCATCAGACACCTTGAATTTCACGGTCGTTCCGCCATCAATGAGTGAGAGCAAAAGCGTAAGCGATGTCTCAACATTCCCTTCCTTGATAGTCATCACAAGGAGAGGGTCTTCTTTCTTTTGAAGAAGATTCGTGACATGCGTTACAAGCTTTTGCGGATTACGATCAACGATAGACCACACTGACACATTCCCCTTCTGCACCAAAGGCGCTTTTACGGGAGCGGTATTGCGTGGGGCCGATACGGAGGGCGTCGCTTTCACGGGTGGAGTAACTTCCGAGACAATGAGAGCATCAACATCAACAATGTCGACAACATCGGCCACGGGAGTCGCATCCACTTGTGCCACTGGTTTACTTACGGTGACTACCGTGAGTGTCGGAGTGAGAGACTCAGGAATTTCATCCGCTTTTTTAATCGGGACAAACCCTTGAAGTGCATCAGCAAAAACATTGTTTGGGACACGTACATTTTGATGTAACTTTCGTTGTGCATCAGTCATTTGAGACTCCTGAAATAGAAAGTTGAGAATAGTTACTGACAAAGAAACGGAGAAGGGAGTTTATGCTCTTGTTGTTTTTACGCAACGCGAGCAAGCAAACACTTCCATAATCCTTTTATATTATATCAGATATAGAAAAAAAGTCAATATGCTACGTGCATGGAAAAACACCCCCAAGTGAGGGTGTTTTTTGATGTTTCGCCAATAGACAAACTATCGNNGGGTAGTTCCCTCCTTCGTTAAATGCAGTGATACGCACAAGAGTGACACCAAGTTCTGCTGCGAGCTTTGTGGCTTTCAGCTTCGCCTTGGTGATTGCTTCGTTGCGTGCTTCTTCTTTAACCCCATCCTCATCATCCACTTTGAATGTAAGTCCGCTTACATTTGTTGCACCTTTATCAGAAATACCACCAAGGATAAGTCCAGCGTTTTCAATTTTATGAATTTTTACATCAACCGACTGGGTGACTTCATATCCAAGGAGGACCTGGTGCCCCGAGGTAGGAGGACAACCAAATTGATTACAAGGAATAATATTCTCCTGCTTCCACTCATATTTTGGATTCACATTGTATCCCGTCGTTTTGATATCTTTCTTTTCAACACCGGATTGCTCGATGAAGCCTTGAATTGTTTTCATTTTATCATCAACAAGTTTACGTGCCGCCGCGACATCTTTTGCCTCATTCGTAATTGAAAATGAGATCTCAGCAATATCAGGTATCGCCACTGCCTTCCCCTCACCGCTTACCGCAATGGTTACAAGCTCTCCCGGAGTATCCTTCCCGATAAATTGATATGACTTAAGCTCTGTCGCAAAAAGTGCAAAAAGGAAAAGCGAACCCGCGATCGAGAGGAGGAGAATTGATTTTGCTATTTTTTGCTTCCAACACATTCCCGTACATGAACCACCGCATGATACGCACGTGTGCTCTTTTTGTTCTGTCGTCATAATATATTTTTATGAATTAATGTTGTATTAAGTGTAACATGCAATCAATAAAATTATGACAATAATGCTTATGTTTCATGGTGCAGTGATATGGCGGGGAAAAAGATACTTTTCAATTATTTTACTGTTACTGATTTAGCTAAATTTCGCGGTTTATCGGGATCGTTTCCGCGAAGCACCGCGAGATGATACGCCAAGAGTTGTATCGGAATGATGCTTGCGATTGGCGAAGCTGGACCAAGATCGGGGACAGGGATCCATTCGTCAAAAAGTCTGCTATTTTCGGGTGCGATACCGATCACATACGCCCCGCGAGAACGCAGCTCCATCGTGTTCGACTCCATATCACGCTTCGTTTCATCGTTCGGGATGAGCGCAATGACCGGTGTGCCATGCTCGATAAGCGCAATCGGTCCATGTTTGAGCTCTCCCCCCGGAAAACCCTCGGCATGAATGTAAGACACCTCTTGAATTTTTATAGCGGCTTCATGCGCGATAGGAGCACTCAATCCGCGACCAATAATGTAGAGATCATTTTTCTTCGCAAGCTTCACTACGATTTTTTGAATATCATATGATACGTCAGGCGTCAGCCATGTTTTGATATCTTTCACAACTCCGCGCATGAGATGTTTCCCCTCGGCGAGTTTCCCCGCGAGTGCATAAGCAATGAGCATGAGCACTGCGATCTGTGCCGTTGCGGCTTTTGTTGATGCAACCGCGATCTCTGGCCCCGCATTGATAAAGAGTGTTTTTTTTGACATGCGGTCGATCGATGACCCGACGACATTCAAGAGCGCGAGAATGCGCGCGTTCATAGCGTCGGCAACACGCAACCCCTCAAGTACGTCTGCGGTCTCTCCACTTTGTGAGACGGCAACAATCGTACTTTTTTTATTTAAAAATTGTTCATATACCTTAAACTCCGAACCGACATAGGCATGTGCAAGCCTCCCTGCAATACGCGCGACATACAGTTCGCCAAGTTTCGCCATCTTTGCCGCAGTACCACAACCAATAAAAAATAAATGTTCGGAATCTTTCATGATCTTTGCAAATTCTGCAAGCTTCGCGTCTTCTTGACGAATCGCCTTATCGAGCGACAGCGATTGTTCCATGATCTCTTTCAACATGTAGTGCGGATAACCCTCCTTTGTCGCACTACCCTTATCCCACGTCACCGTAGTCCATTCACGATCAACTTTTTTTGCGGTGTCGAGATTTCGTAAGAGCATCGTATCCGCAGAAATTTTCAAATACTCTCGATCACCAGGGTAAAGCACCGTGCGCGTATGCAGAAGAAATGCGGGAACATCGGAGGCAAGAAAATATTCATGATTCCCCTTCCCGATCACGAGTGGCGATCCATCCCGCATCGCAAGGAGATATGGCTCACCGATCTTCATTGCGACCACCGCATAGCGCCCCTCGAGCATGCGTCCCGCTTCGACAAATGCAGCTTCAAAAGTTTTCTTTTCATGGGTAATAAAATAATCGATCAGATGTGGAATAACTTCGGTATCTGTTTCAGAGCAGAACAATCCGTCGAATGCATTGCCAAGTTTTTCACAAAGAAAACTTTTTATTGCGTCGTGATTTTCCACTATTCCATTGTGCACCACCGCAATAGTGTGTGCCCCGTTGAAGTGCGGATGTGCATTCGCCTCGGTCACTCCGCCATGGGTCGCCCATCGTGAATGGCCAATTGCCACATTCCCCTCAATTCCTTGAAGTGCACTTGTTGATGCAAGCGAGATCTTCCCCACCGCTTTCACGCTGAACATTTTTTTGTCCGACTCCGCGGCGATCCCCCATGAGTCATATCCGCGGTATTCAAGTTCACAAAGTGCCTTGTTGGTCATAAGCGCCACCTTTTTCTTCGTATTTCCAATATATCCAAATATCCCACACATATAGTTCATTTAAGATAACCCTCGTACGTGCAAAAATGTCACATATTGACAAGTGATGAAAGCATGTTATTTTCAAGATAGATTGTATTCTGTACTATTTTTTTATGGAGGTTTCTCAAAATGAGTACTGAAGTACCCCCCACTGAAATTGCTACTGTTTTCCCCGTCGGATTCAATGTGTTCTACTTCAATCAATGGAAAGGATTTGAAACCAAGGAACTCTTTCAATACTTTTCTCATCTCGATTCCAAGGAATTGTTTGCACTCAAGCGAGGTGATGTAGTCTGGATTGACGAAGAGCCGTACCATCGCAATGGTAAGGTCTACGGATACACGAAACGAGTTGTGTGGAGCGTCGAGATACTTCCCAACAAGAGTATTCGGATTGCTTTTAGCCCGACGGAATTTACAACCTTCTCCCCATCGGGACTCGGAAGATCTATCGCCCAAGTTCGCAATGAAGGAGCACTGAAAAATGCAATTGAAAGGCTCGGGAATTTAGCATTCCTGTTCGATTAACACAAATCGCCTCAATGATGAGGCGATTTTTTATTACATAATTATTTCAGTAACTTCTTTATTAGCACATTGAACTTCTCTCCACGGTCAAACTCGTGAAGGAATTTTTCAAAGCTCGCGGCACCGGGTGAAAAGAGTATCGTTGTTTTTCCTTTGAGTGTTTTTGTGACGGCAAGTGCGCAGTCGACACATGATGCAAGACTCGTGTGTATCTCTTGTGCATGACCCTTGAAATATTTTTGACTTACCAACTCCGCGATAAGTTTTTTTGTCGCGGACCCTTCGAGAAGTACAAGTTGTTCTCGAGGAATATATTTTTTTATTTTTGCTGCGAGTAATGAGAATTCGAGTTCTTTATCAGTACCTCCGCACATAAGCACAATATTCCCAGGTTTTCTGAAACGCTCAATTGCGGCAATCGTTCCATCCGGTGATGTCGCACAGCTGTCATTTACGACGGTGAGTTTCCCTTTTTTATATATAACTTCCTGACGCATCGTTGGAGTCGGAAGCCCAAGTACGTCTTTTTCTGTCACCACAACCTCGGAATCAAAAAGTTTTATTGCGAGCACTGCTCCCAAAAGATTTTCAAGATTATGAACTCCACGCTCCGAGGTGAAGCGCTTGATACTAAAAAGTTTTTGTTCCGTATCATCAAAGCGGAATACAAGATGTTCAGCACGCACAAAGAGCCCATTCACTCCTTTCGGAAGTGACTTCACACTCGTAAAGAACGGAATACTCTTCGGGCGCTTTGTAAGAAAATGTTTTGTCCATTCGTTGTCATAATTAAGCACAAGAAAATCATCCTCATGTTGATCGTGGAAAATATTCGCCTTCGCATTCGCGTAATCTTTTATGCCTTTATAGCGATTCAAGTGATCGGGGTAAATATTCGTGATGATGGCAATATGCGGAGCACTCCCCGCAATTGGTAAATACTCGAGTTGCCATGATGACATTTCCGCAACAACGGGAATATCTTTCCCTTGCACGCGCTCAAACTCCTTCAGAAATGCATTCTCCGGAGTATTCCCCGATGGCAACACATGAGGGTATTTTTTCTTGAGCAACTCTGCGATCCAAAGCGTTGTCGTCGTCTTCCCTCTCGTGCCCGTGACGGCAATGACGGGATTATCGGTGAACCGAAAAAAGAGGCTCGCATCATTCTCGATACGCTTCCCTGCTTTCTTTGCAACCGCAAGATATTCACTCTCGCGTGGCACACCCGGATTTACCACAATAAGATCATTCTGCTCAAAATCCTTCTTGCGATGTTCGCCAAGTACAAATGTTGCTTTGGTAGATTTGAGCGCTTTCAGTGATGGAGCGAGCACTTCCTTCGTACGCTTGTCGGTCGCGGTCACTGTCGCACCATGTTTCACAAGCCACTTCGTCGTCGCAACTCCTCCCCCGTGAAGTCCGAGTCCCATGACGAGTGCCTTTGTACCTCCAAATATTTTCGCAGTATTCTTTTTTGCCATCTTTTTCATTTCACTATTCTAGCATGCCACGTTATTTTTTCATTTTAAAATATACAAACAAAAAGGGCGCCGAGTAAACTCAGCGCCAAAGATTGAGGGTTCCTAACTAAATATTTCAAACCCCGAGTTGCGGAACAACCACGCGATGCTGGTTCCCGGCACGCCACATGTTGCTGTCATCAAACCAGAAAATATTGGCAAATAAGTTACCGGAGTACATGTGCACGCGGACAACGAAGAATTGATCTTCAACTTTAAACGGGAAGAAGATGCCGTAACTGTTAGCACGGAACCAGTTTGCATGCTTTTCGCAGAATGTCTTTATCTGGTGCTGTGTCAGACACAGTTTATCTCGATCATTCCCAAGAGAACCAAGCATTTGTGCGGAGGTGGCGTTCTTCACCATTTCGTACACCCGCACTTTCATTTCTTCCGTTGGATTTCCCTGTTTATCAAGGCCCCAATTTTTAAAGTCAGGGTCAAGATAGGCAAGGAATGTTTCCTTGGCTTGTGCCAAAGTTTGGGTGCCGTCGCAGGCGGGAATAGTGAGAGTTTCACCACTTGAGAGTGGACGAAGGATTTGATTGATAGTAACTCCATCCAAAACAAGTCCGGCGATTTTATTGCGTAAATTTTCATCACTCAAGATACGCTTTGTGTCTTCATTGGTCCCACCATTATCCAGAACTGCATTGGCAATAACCTGTCCGATTTGGGTTAAGGTCGTACCATGTGAAGCAAGAATACTTTTGTCCATGATGTTTCTCCTTGTTTGGATCACCTTTGTATCAAAAAA
>DIZR01000022.1:0-4114 GCA_002429425.1 Patescibacteria group bacterium UBA6023 | reverse complement strand
CTCCAGCCTACCATTATTCACAATACTGCCAGCTTAGCCTCATTGGTTGCACTACAGCAGAAAATATCTTATAAAGTAAGCCGTTTTCTGCTGTAGCAAATTCGTCAAAGAACCAAGAATAATATACCCTAAATATATGTTTTATCAAGCCTTTCCATTACTGAAAATATTTTTATAGTATTCTTTTTTGTTGTTCCCTTTTCCATTTTATTATTCTCGCATGATGGATAAAATACCCCTCCATGTTTGAATATGGAGGGGCTTTAATATATCTAATCAGATGAAAGACTCGATATGTGTAGCAGAACACTCCCACATCCGCTCAAAACGAGATTGCAATCGCTGGACGGCTTCTGGCTCATTAAAATTCGATATGCCAACGAGCTCGCTATCGTGGTCGACAGCCATCCAATATGCACATCCTAAGGATATAAAATGTTTCCCCTCAGGAACATGAGCGAACCTGCAATCAATACGATGAGACACTTCCGAACAAAGGATCCTTACTGCATTCATTCCGTCGATACTATCAACGAGTATTCGGAACTTACATTTCGGATTTCGCAGTGCAACATCATAAAATGCAGGAAGTGTACTTGTGTAGATCAGTACCTCATCGCCATCTTTCGCGCGGGAAGCAATTAATTCAATGACTAACTTTGCGTGCTCGTTGCTATCACTCAAGAACCTTTCGTTTCGATTATTTTTCGCAATACGTTGCAACCCATCTTCGTATTCCTCCAAAGACACCCGTGAGGTATTGCCCAAATTGTGCATCCCCTTCGCAAGTCTGTGTATCCAGTAACTTGGTCCTCTCATGATTCCTCCTTTTGGAATTTCTCCCACCGCGTATCACTACTAAATCTTCTCCTTAGACTATAACGAAAAAACCAAAGCCTGCAAACAATTATGCTTTGACTTTATAGTCCACATATTACATAGTGTTCTCAGAGAAACTCTTTTTAACTCAGGAGCGAACAAATGGGTCAACACACAATTCTTGCACTATCACATGATGGAATATGGGATATTGAGAAAGACAAACAATTTGGAAAAAATATTGTCGACGCAATTCAGGGGCGTGGAAACCAGAACATCCCCTCTCGTCCTCACGGTGTGTGGGGAACACAACTTGGTCCACAATTTCATTCGAGGGACACATTTCTTGTTTCTATTGAAAATGGAGTAATTACGAGACTTTCAATCGAGGAACAAATTCATCTCCAAAATTGCCTCACTCTATTTCGCTTAAAACAGAAATAATAATGTAAGGCCTTCATCCTCTCTCGTACACAAAACGCCGACATCATGTCGGCGTTTTTTCATCTGGGAATTGTGGAATTTAGGAGTCCTATTTGACGCCATGGGGACCGCTTTCCGTGCGCCCCGAATCCGTCATACGAATAAACTCCGCATTCTTTGTAAATTCCTTAAGTGACGTCGCACCAAGATAGCTCATTGATGAACGCAGCCCTGAGACAAGATCCATGACCACCATCGCGGCTTCCCCACGATATGGCACTCTTCCCGATGCACCCTCCGGTGAGCGGAAGAATCCATCCGTTCCGCCATCGACTTCGATCTTCTCGCGCGTTGCATCATACGACGCCATGCCACGATAGTATTTATATGCAACACCACGGTCGAGAATATATTCCCCCGGCGACTCTTTGCACCCCGCAAGCAAGTTCCCGATCATCGCGGTGTTTGCACCTGCTGCCATCGCTTTTGCAAAGTCACCCGAGTTTTTGATTCCCCCGTCTGCAATGAAGGGCACGTCGAGTTTTATTGCGGTTTCAGCGATATCGAGTATCGCAGTGAGTTGTGGCACACCAACTCCCGTCACGATACGCGTTGTGCATGCTGCTCCAGGCCCTATGCCCACCTTGAGTCCATCAGCTCCCGCTTTCACGAGATCACGCGCTGCCTCAGGGGTCGCGATATTTCCTGCGATAATTTCAATTTTTGCACCAAACGTTTTACGCAGTAACTGTGTCGTTTCGATTGCACGAAGATTATGCCCATGCGCAATATCAATCACAATGACGTCTGCTCCTGCCTTAAGGAGTGCGTCGGCTCGAGAAACAGTGTCATCTTTCACCCCGACCGCAGCACCAACCAAGAGTCTCCCCTTTGTATCTTTCGCACTCATCGGGTTTTGCATGCGTTCTAAAATATCTTTGAGTGTGATAAGTCCGACAAGCTCGCCTTCTTTTGTAGTGAGTGGAAGTTTTTCGATACGATGCGTATGCAACAATTCTTTTGCCTTTTCAGGACTCACGTCTGGTTGTGCGCACACAACATTTTTCGTCATCACCATAGACACCTTGAGTCGGTCATCAGTCTCGAACAAAAGATCACGGCGTGTGAGAATCCCCACGAGCTGCTTCTTCCCTTTTATTTCTTTGACTACAAGCACTCCCGACACACCCTCACGACGCATGACAGTGCGGACTTCACCGAGTGTAGTCTCTGGAGGAACGGTCACGGGGTCTTCGATCATGACATTCTCCGCGCGTTTTACTTTGCGCACTTCTTCAACTTGTCGTTCTATAGAAAGGAAGCGATGAATGATACCAATACCTCCAAGCCGAGCCATTGCGCGCGCCATCCCCGACTCCGTCACCGTGTCCATGTTTGCCGAGATGAGTGGAATATTCAAACTGATGTTGCGAGAAAGCTGCGCTTTCGTATTTGTATCTTTGCGAGAAAACACCGCGGAGCGTCGCGGTAAAAGGAGCACATCGTCAAAGGTTAGTCCCTCACGGATGTTCATATATGCTTATTATAGCGAGGCACACAAACCACAGCAAATAATCCCAAATCACAACACGTTTCAAAATCATTGGCAGAACAAAAAACAATGAGGCGGATATCAGTTTAATAAATAGCCACCCCATCATGGGGTGGCTATTTGCTTATACGGAGATAAACAAAAATACTTCCGTGGTAGTATCTTTAGTTTCTTCATGGAGTTTGACTTCAAGGCCACATGCTGCTGCCATAAGCTCCAAAACGCTTTCCCAGTACAAACCTAATTCAGGCTGTCGTTCAACAATTTGCTTGGATGAATCATAAAGCATAAACGTATCTCCCCGAAGAAACTCAACCACTTCAGTTTCATTTGAATTCACCCTTGTTACTCGGGCAATATCACCCTCCTGTATCTTCGTTTCTGTACCATTGATTGTAAACATTATTTACTCCTGTTGTGTTCAACTAAACAAATTATACACTTAAATTGAATTTTGTAAAGTTATTGCACAATGAACGCCTTCATTTGGGAGCGAAGCTTTCAAATAACTTTATTCGGCAAACTTTTCGCTTTTCTTTTTTTGTAATGACCACCTCACTCTTGCTTATATTGATCTAGTAAAAATTCCAGGGGAAAGAAAAACCGCATTACTACGCGGTTTTTATGAAACAAAAAATATTACTTTTCTCTCTTTTTGATATACACAAGGGTGATCCCACGCTCAACTTCAAAATCATTTCCGGGATAAGCAAGGTCAATAAGTCCGTCACACTCGATACTTTCGACATCCTTTCCCTTAGGAAATGGATCAAGTATGATCTGCATCGCTTCATCAATCGCACTATCACCAAAAATGTTCAACGCAACAGACGAATCAAGTTTTTGCGTTTCAAAAAAATCATGCAGACTTGCAGAAAGCTTATAAAGCATCGTAACTTCATGAAGCGCCCTTTTCAGTCGCATACTATTTTCTTTCTTTGAAAAAAGATAGTTTCCGTTCGCACGCCTTCTGATTTCCGTCACAACCTCAGGGTATGAATAGCCCTGTTGCGCACGTTTTTGATTCCAGTATGAAGCTGCCATTTATACACCCCTCATGATGAATTATCCACTTCTTCACAGAGTTTAGCCTTTATACCATAAAGGTCAATGGTCGCCCGTGCTAGAATAGATTCATGAAATTTCCCAATATACGCAACGTGCTCATTGTGGTCACATTTATTTTTGCAGGTGCATTATGGCCAATTGTTACACTTATTCTCGACAATCCCCATATCACAAACTATCCCCCAAAAGGTACCCACATCATTGTGCTTGGTGGTAGTCTCACCGTGGGTGTCGGTGCGAGTAACCAAGAAC
>DIZR01000069.1 GCA_002429425.1 Patescibacteria group bacterium UBA6023 | reverse complement strand
TCATCATCGGCGCGCTGACAGAGTGAATCGTATGTATCACCGGGTAGGTAGCGTGCATATCCAAAACGAAATGAAATACGATTATCAATTTCGGATACATTTTGGTTTATCTTCTCGACAATTTGCCTCACTTGATCCAGTGACACACCAATAAGAAGTGCACCGAATTCATCGCCACCAAATCGACAATATGGATCACCATCGCGCATACGTTTCCGAATAGCATCGGCAGCATCGCGAATGACAATATCACCCCGTTTTTGTCCACCCTCATCATTGATGAGCTTAAATCCGCGAATATCAAGGAGAACGAGATAAATGTTTTGCTCTCCAGTATTACACCCACGACGTACGTGGTGTGGATTATCGAGGAGCTTTCTTGCACGTAATTCAAACTCTCCGCGACGGTATAGATCCGTCAATTCATCGAATTTTGCTCTGCGTTCAAAGACAATACGGAGTGCCTGTTCTCTTGCGAGTTCCTCTCGCAGAAAGGTTGTTTCACGACGCAGCGCTAAATTTGCACTGCGTAAATCACCAATTTGTTGCAATAATCCAGCATGATTATCTTTTAACATTGTTGACTCCCATATTTAAAAAAGTGAAGGAACGATACGATTTCATGGTAGCATAATTTACACATAAAGTCAAATTTTATTATTTCATTTTTAACGTTATACTTATGGCTATATTGTTAATTTCACTATCATGCTCCACGTTCAAATCCGCGAAGATATCAAAAATGCCATGCGCGCAAGAGAAGCACTGCGACTTGAAGTGTTACGCGGAATCCTGACCGCCTATACCAATGAACTTGTGGCCACAAAGCGTACTCCACAGGACACCCTCGACGATGAGGGTTGCATTGTGGTTCTCAAGCGTCAAGTGAAACAACGCAAAGATGCTGCAGAGCAATTTGAAAAAGGAGGTCGCCCGGAACTTGCACAGAAAGAAAGGGATGAATTGGTCATCATTGAAGCATTTCTCCCAACACTCATGAGCCGTGAAGAGATAAAAAAAATAGCCATAGCAAAAAAGGAAGAACTTGGAGTTACCGATAAAAGTGGCATGGGGAAATTCATTGGTGCGGTCATGAAGGACTGCGGTGGTAACGCCGACGGTAATGATGTGAAGAGCGTCGTTGAGGAACTCCTTGCCTAAATACGGAAGGCCGCCTTCCATATTGCGTAAATGTGTAATATGTGATATAATTCATACATATTTTATAGTACCTTACATTTACTACTGGAGGATTGAATGTCAAAACCCCAAACTGATTTGCAAATGGAAATATCTCAGATGACTACTGAGAAAATAGCACGTCTAAGTATGATTGCAGATGAAATGATCCGAATTAAAAACGACGAACTTTCACGCATTGGAAATAATAATGATGCCATGAAATTTGCCATGGGTGTAATCGCTTTAAAATATAATATTCCCCTGGCAGACCGCGAGAAGGAATTTGCACTTATTGGTTGCATATTGGGAAGTAGACCTCGAAAGAAGAGGGCGGTTAAGACGGAAAAGCTTGAAGTGAAATTTTCTGTACTTCGAAAGGGCAAGAACATTGTAGAGTTTACATCTACTGTTAAAATCATCTTCGAATTTGTAAGAAATTCGAATAATATTGTTTCACTACTTTCTCACATGGGAACGCATCAACCGTCACAGATGCATATCACAGAGGCATTAAATTTCGCAGAAAAATATTTCAAGGAAAACAATGATTGACGTTCTCCACAGGTGCATGCTGAAAAGCTTGCGCCTTTTTTATTGCATGGTGCTATACTACATCTATTAATAGTAATGCTTACGTCATGCAGAGCAATCATCTCTACAATCTGATGAAACAATATGTCCAGGAGCATAAAAGCCTTTGGCGTATCAAGCGTAATTACATCAAGGACGCCAAGGGGCATCCTGATGTAGTTGCGTTTTGGAAAAAAATGCAGGTAGATAAGGAGAAGCACGTGAAGGAGTTGCAGGCTCTTATAAAAAAATACAGCAAGTAGTATCTGCATATCTTGCAAAAATAAAACTCTCGTGTCCGCAAGCATGAGGGTTTGTTTTTTTATAAGAGCTATGTACTATGAGGGAGGATAAGCATGCACAAAAGGAGAATCTCCTATGGATGTCTCAAAAGAAAAAATTATTGTAGATGAGCATCAAATTACTATTCGGGTCGGTAACACTGGACACACTGCGAAAATACTTATCCGTAGACAGGGTATAGGCTATTTTAGTGCGATCATGACAAGGCACGTACTCCCCAATGGGGAAGAATGTGAAAATGTTCCCAGCTTCCCTACTATTAATTCTGATCTCGAGCTTGCTGTAACCAATACGGTAATCGGACATTTTAAAACACATCATCCACAACAAAAACGTCCACGACTTACTGTGGTAAAAAAATAAACTTCATGCTGATCGCATGAGGTTTTTTATTAGAAGTTGGGTTTTAGGAAATATTTTTTATAAAATGTATTAATGATCGCGACTGCCTCATCGGAGGTGTCAACG
>DIZR01000058.1:9954-32648 GCA_002429425.1 Patescibacteria group bacterium UBA6023 | reverse complement strand
TTCTTTGGTGTAGGAACATTCCTCCCTTCGAACTTCCACATCATCGGTGGCATCATGGACAAACTTTATCCCGAAGGCGATATCATCTCACCGCCACATCGTAATGTACAAACCACACTTGTACCAGCGGGTGGCGCAATGATGACTGAATTCAAAACAGAAGTACCTGGGAAATTCTTGATTGTTGACCATGCACTCCCACGTGCGATCGATAAAGGTGCACTCGGTGAGATGATTGTGACCGGATTAGAACAACCAAATATTATTCATGCAGTCACCAAGGGGGAATAATTTATTCAAAAAAATTTTTCTTACAATAGTCCGCAAAGGAAATAACTTACACGCATAAATATATTAGTAAGAAATATTATCGGAATGAGCGTTATCGATGCTCATTTCACTACCTCAGTATCACCAGACTTTCCTGCGCACTATAATGAATCAATAAATAAAAAACTACCCTAATTATGGGTAGTTTTTTGATCTAATATTCTATTACTTGCCCTCAGACACGAAACTAGTTCCCGCCCCTTTCACCCTCAGACTCCTTTGGTGAAGTAGATGCGGACCCTTCGTTACCACTCTTTTCGCTCTCATTCTCCATTTCAACACTTTTACCCAGATCCCCGAGATCATTTTCGGAAAGACCCCCTTCTGATGAATCATGCTCCTTCAATAGTTCGTTGATTTTCTCAAGAGTTTTCGGCCCAACTTGTCCCACTGGATCAAGACCAAAATGCTTCTGGAAACGCTCAACAGCTTTTTCGGTCAGGTCGCCATAGTATCCGCTCACATTATCTTTTGAAAAAATATCCTTGTCCGTCGAAAGCACTTCCTGTAGCTGCTTTACCTCATCTCCGCGCATTCCTTTATGAAGACGAGCAGTAAGCTGCATCACCTCACTCTTCAAGCTTGCGGTACCCTTCTGTAGTTCAGCAAGTTGCGCCTTCAACTGCTCTATCTGCTGGAGCAATTGCGCAATCTGTGACTGCATCACCGTGGTGTCAGGTGTACTCGTTGGAGTTGTTGTCGACTCTGCAAGAGCAAGAGTAGAACCACCGAAGAAAAACAATGAACCGAACATAAGCATCGAGATGAATTTTTTCATGAAATATATTTTTTAATGTATAGACACTAACAATAACACGCTATTTATTTGTCAACAATTGGTTCGACTGCGCAACCCCACCATCCTTTCACAAAAACGTTACAACATATGCACATCTAATGAAATTTGTATCTCAAAAATAGATATTCGCAGTACGTGAAATATGTAAGATTTTTTTATTCAATGCATCTATAAGCCAACCTGGAGTTTTCCCTCACTGCGAATATTTGCATTCAGCTCTGAAGCACTATCCGTATGTTCATTTTTTAATTCTCCATCAGTGTGAGTATCCGTATGTACATCAAGCACTCCTTCTGTTTGCACCGTTCCGCTCGCGCTTGTCGACGAATGAGGTGACTCATTATCATTGCTCATTCCATTGTCTGCTTTTAATGACGAGGGGTGTTCTTCATTCACATGCACATTATTATCCATTTTCTCCGTATCATTGGCACGGAAGATCTCCTTAAGAATATGACCATAATGTGCTCCAACTTCCGCGTCGCCTCGACTTGAAGTGACTGTGTGTTCTTTTTTTTGTTCCAATGCAGTTGAACTCGCAGTACGGGTGTCATTGCTATCTTCATTTGCATTAATACCGAGAAAAAGTAATGCATTCGCATGTCCGCGCAGTGAGGTTTCGAAATCAGAAGAAATCTTCGTCGCATCCGAATTACTCTCTTTCCCGATCTTTCCCAATTTCACTTCAAGTTTCGCTGTGTGGCTATCAAAATTTGCCTTTAATTCTGTCTTTGTCTTCGCATCAAGTTTATGTTCCGCCTGAAGTTTTTCCACTTCCGCGAGGCGTCGCAGAGCGAATTTTACTTCGAGTCTTGCCGTATCAGCCTGTCCGACCGTAAGCGCACTTTCTATCTTTTCATTTACATGAATCTTCACCGGATACAGTACATCGCCCGGCAGTGCGTTCGTGGAAGCGTACGAGACCCCTCCACTCATAAGTAATCCAATAAGTATTGCAATTGGCATGTTTTTTATTAATTTATTTTTTGATAATCGTGTCCGACTATACTGATGACGAGCGAGCTCAGGGTTTCTTACACTTGTATCTCCCACAATTTCTGGAAAAGAATATTGGCTCATCTCCGAGATAATCCTCGCGCCAAGCTTACCCTTCTCCACATCAGTGAGTCGAATACTTTCAATCGCACTTTTAAATTTTTTATTTATGGAATTCATATTGGGAATAGGGTTCGAAGCTTCTTCAGGCCTCTATTAATTCGTACTGATACAACATTCTCACTTACACCAACAATTTTTGCTATCTCACTTGGCCTTAGTTCGTCAACAAATCGCAGATATACTGCCTCACGATACTCTGATGGTTCAAGCTTCCGGAGTAGACTCATTGCTCGCTCACCATCCAGTACTTCGAAGGCACTCCTTGAAGTACTATCGGCGACATCTCCTCCTGCATCAAGATATGCATCGAGTGAACCAGTGTTGCGAGTTTTCTTTTGTTTTGACCTGTCAATCATTAAATTTTTTGCCGTACGGTAGAGAAAAGCACGCAAGTGATCAATTTTTTTCCCTTCAACCAAATAACGCCATGTGCGAATATATGCTTCCTGTGTGATATCGAGTGCTTCATCACGATCATGCATACGCAAATACACGAAGCGAAAAATTGCATCGGCGTTCTCCTTATATGCGTTAAGAAATTGCTCTTTCATGTCTGATTACGAACCGACACAACAGATGACGATCGAATGTGCCTATTCTTACCATAATTACCTTATGATGCAAGAATTAAACACCGTCATGAAAATAAATTTAATCTTGAATATTATCTACTTTATCGTAGCGCCTTTTTGGATGAAATATAAGAAAGTGCGATAAAGAAGAGTCCAATGAATCCAATGAGGAGCTCGGGAATAGGAATAAGGAGACCACTAAGCATTGCCACCGCAAGTCCAAATATCGCCCAATGAGCTCCATGCTCGAGATACGGAAGTGTATCAAGCATGTGCTCGCGCACAAAAAAGACCGTCAGCGAACGAACAAAAAAAGCGCCAATACCGAGTCCAATACCAATGACCACGAGGTCGGAAGAAAGCGCGAATGCACCGACTACCCCATCTAAAGAAAATGCCGAATCGAGTACATTTAAATAAAGAAAAAGCGCAATACTGCTTCCCGCGACTCCTTTTGCCTCAACATCAAAAGAACTTGCAATACCCTCAATAAGTATAAAAAGGATTACACCGATAACACCCGAAAACAATACCGTTGTCTGATGTGTCGGATTAATAAAAAAAGAAAGTGCACCAATACTCATAAGCGCAAGAGCGATCTCGATTGCTTCGACACTTCCCCACCGCACAAGATGTCGTTCGATAATACGAATCCAGTGGACATTTTTTTGTGTATCAAAAAAATATTTCAACGAAACAAGCAGAAGAAAAATTCCACCAAATGCGCCAATGGCATAATGTGCATTTGCAACCATTTTTGCATACTGTGCTCCATCATTAAGTGCGATCATGGTGATTGTCCAAGGTGATACTCCGACGCTTGCAGCAATAATAAGAACAGGAAGGAGGACACGCGTTCCAAATACCGCAACAAGAATTCCCCACGTAAGAAAACGTTTCTGCCATAAGGCATTCATGCGCTTCAGTATCTTTGTATTCACGACAGCATTATCAAATGATAATGTCACTTCGAGAATTGCGAGGATTCCGGCAATAAACAGCGCCCTTGTTCCATCCCACATATACGCACCGAGAAGCCCGATAATGGCAATAATTCCAGAAACAAAAAAAAGTCTATACTTCATAATTTGTATTATAACATGAAGTAGCATAGAGAAGGATCAAAGTTTTTATTCTCTGGGGTTTTTACTTAAATTAATGTAACTCACAATTAGAAGAATTCAGCCTGAACATCTGCGGACCGAGTGACAGAATAATCACTATGCAAAATAATATACGCAAAGGAAAAATCATTCATCAATCGTTCGGGTGGGACAAAAAAGAGGCAAGTTGCGAGTGCATCCGCAACCATTGTCGTGTCTGCAATTACCCACGTAGCAAGAATATCTTTAGGTGAAGCAAGGGTGACTGGATCGATGATATGAGTAAACCCATTCCACTTACGCCGATTTCCCGCTGATCCACAGATACTCTGATCTGATAATTCGACTATCCCAATGACCTTCGTCGGGTCATCGGGGTGTTCAAGCCCCACGCGCAAAGATTCATGAGTAGCACTTTTGTGTCTTATGTCCCCACCTGCATTCACCGTAAATGATTCTCTGCCATGTTCGCGCAATAGATCACCAACGATATCAACAAGATAACCTTTTCCGGCAGCACCAAAATCAAGCATTGTTCTATGCTTGATTTTAAGTTTCGGGGGCACATATGCGAGTACCTCATCCCACGCGGCAGGAGCACGGAGTTTTTTTGTTTCAAATGAATACGTTGCATCATAACCTGCGGCAATGAGCACGTCACCAATCAGTGGCGTTACTTTTCCTTCCGTAAGGCGATACACACGCTCATAAAGAAAGAACAACAGTTCTGCATCATCAGGAAGAATGTACTCCCCGTTCTCCTGCGACATCTTCGTAACGAGCGAATCTGCTCGAAATCGTGAATAAGTTTTATCAAATTCCTCGATACGCAAAAATATTGCATCGCGCAATACGACAAGTTGTTCCGGGGATATTTCCTTCCTGATGTCGATATTCCAGTGAGTTCCTATCGCTTCAAAATCAAACGATGTCCCGTTCATATATTATGAAGCCCTTGCTTCAATTTTTATTTTCGTAAGCGCATCATTGAATCCTCCCGGTGTGAGTGATGAACCTGAAACTAAGGAAAGATTTACTTCATCGATACTCTTCCCGATAACATACTGTTTGTAATTCGAGGCAAATATTCCTTGATATTCAACACTTTGACGACGAAATCCTGATTGGACAAGTGATGAATCCGCAATAATTCCATTCTTTAAAACGAGTGATACATCAATTTCTTCCGGCCCTTCCGGGGTAAAATAATTACCCGCTGCAGTGTATCTCCCATCTTTATATTTTTTGACAGATGAAGGAATCGTAGCAGGATTTGATGTTTGATGTGAGGTGGAAGTTGGTGTGGGTGTAGTTGGTGAATTTTTTGCTAGCGCAGTGGGCATATTATCTGTAAATGCTTGCGTATGGGAGTTCCTCGCGACCACAGAGGCAGCAGAGACCGAATTCGCGCCCGGAGACATTACCAGATAACCTGCGATCAGTACAACAATTCCGCCCAATATTCGTAGTGTATTTTTTGTATTCATCACTATTACTACGCACGAAGGGAGCATTTTGTTTCACCTTTTCATGCATTTCCATATTATTCTCACTCCTTAGTCCATTTTGCCCTTATACTTACACAAGAGTCTCACAGATTCCATGTGCTACATACATATTTTTTCTACTCACTCTTCGTTATGCAACAACAGGAATTACTGGTGAGGTCATCATAAAAAGAGACACTGCAATGACCACACCCAAAAGACCGAGAGCAATGAAGGAATGTGCGGAACCAAGATACTGCGCCATATATCCCCCGGCAATGGGACCAACAATGTCCCCAAGGTTCGTGAAGAGATCCTGTAGGGTTTCTACTTCCTTGCTATATATTGGAGCACTATCAACGTGCTCCGTATAAACAGCATTTATCGCAGGCCATCCAACGGCAAGAAAAAATGAAGCGGTAAATATCAATACGATCAGCAAGGTTGGCGATCTCACCAGCCCAACAAAGACAAGGAAGGTGGAACCAATTGCAATCGCCCATTGGGCGGTGCGCCTCATTCCGAATCTTCGCGCGATTATTCCCACGACCCATCCCACAAGAAGTGGTGGAAGTGCATACGCCGTCATGAATGCACCCCCCGAGATACCGTTTGCTGCTCCGATCTGTTCAGAAAATATCGGACCAAATGTCCATATCGCCGCATCAACCATATTGATAGTAAGTGTGAGCGCAAGTGTCGGGAGCAAGAGGACTCCGAGGACTTTCCAAAGACGTATTTCTCCGAAAAAACTTAATATGTCCTTGCGAACAATTCCCACGTATTCATCCTTCTCCGTTCTTGGACGAAACATAATGACCGAATAAATCAGGAAAGAAATAGCAAGAGGGATAGCGATGATGAGGAGCATTCGCGGTCCCGGATGAAGATAGAGGAGTAGCAAGCTACCGGCAAATGGTGCGAGGAGATATCCAGATCCCTCAAATACACGAAGCACACCAAAGCTTGATGTGTGCTGCGACGAAGGTGTAGTGCGTCCGACAAAATCAAGAGTTCCAATATTATAAAAATTATAATAAAATCCCCATACCGCCATAGCGACAAGATAAATGGTGATCGTTGTTCCGCCAAAAAGAAAAAGTGGATATAAGGCAGCCATAATAAACATGAAGAGGAACATGCGTCGATAATTCGTATCCTGAAATATGCGAGAAATCACGAGATCAAACAGCATACCCGCAACTGACGATGAACCGATGATTAGTCCCATGAGACTTTCAGAAATTCCCGCCCTCGTAATGATGATCGGTGCCAAATACATGAGCACACCATCAAAAATAACAAAAAAGAAAATCATCGTCCCAATAGAAAAAAGTGTCGAGTCTGTAGCGTATTTGGGGATATGTAATTGAAGATGTCGGAGCGCCATATATAATTAATATTATCACATATTCATGAGTTTTTTATCTTACATACATCACCTCCACCCCACGTTCACCACTCTACATTTATATTTTTGTGAAAGTAATGCACAGAGTGAATTGTTTCCAAAAATTCATTCTGGTTGTATGTTGTCATTGAGTTATATATGATTATAAGTATATGAGAAATACATATTTCGTTATCGGAATTGCAATTATTATCTTATTTGTATCCTTCCTTATTATTGAATCAAATAAAAAAAGTGCGCCCTTGGTGACACCCACGGTAATCTCCACCACAACAACTACAACACGAGCTACCATAGGGAGTCCGGTCTCCACAACAACCACCACAAGTACAGAACTAAGGATCGTGAGTCTCTCGCCTGCAAGTGGCACACCAGGTACTACGGTAACGATCAAAGGAACAGGTTTTGATAAAACTTCCAACATGATTCTTTTTGGAAACTCGTATGGTCGCGTGCACCTCGACGGATCTCCCGACAACCGCATCTCCGATGTCGGTTCTTCTGAAGGAAATACGCTCACCTTTAATGTACCCAATTCAGGTCCAAGTGGAATTCTTTGCAGCTCACCAAGCAATCACTGCATCGGTATTACCGCCATGTTGCTACAACCAAAAAAATATACTGTTCAGGTAAAAAATAAAAATGGTACAAGCAACATCATTGAGTTCACCCTCACCGTAAATTCTAAAGTATTGAACAAATAGACAGTTCAGCCAATCGTCCGTCTATTCTCTCTCTCCTCAGTCTCAGTAAGCCACACAAGCGCATCTGCGCGAGTAGGAAAAAGCTTCATTGTCGTACGATGCGTGAGTGCAAGCGTGGAACGAACTACCGTGCGAATGAACATCGAAGCCCCGAACACCGCAGTCTTCGTTGCATAATCTTTATTAAATGCCATTAACTCTCGCAAACGTTCGATCGCCAATACATCAAAGTGTTTTAATTGAGTAACATCGATCAAGGTGAGTACTTGTCTGGAATTTATTACCGAAACTTCTTGCATTGCCTGCTTCACTTTTTTCACCCAGGTTTCAAATTTTTCAACTTGAAAGGACGAATTCAAAGAAACATCACCACCAAGGGTAATATATATTATTTTATCGTCATCAACATAACAATCGAGCACTGCTTCATTTTTACTTTCTCGCGCATCATTCATTATCACATTATAACCCCTTCGCATGAATGAAGTCTATTGCGCCGATCTAATTGCGCACGAGACAGCACCCATCAACCCTCATTCACTATCTATCGTGCGCAACAATATTACTATTTATGATTCCCACCGCTTGCGTGAGTTGTTTATATTTATTTTTTAATTCATCAAATTGCTCAGGTGAAATATTTGTTTGCCCTTCTAATCCATTCAGCTTTTCAAGAATAGGAATAAGTGCAACACGGGCAGGTTCGCGTATGGGGTGAACTTCTGCTTCCTCACGGGTAAGATTTGTAATTGCATATAACTCCTCAAGTGAAAATGTTGCCTCAAACGTCGAAATCATTTCTTTGAATTGTTCAACTTCGGGTCCGCATTCACGCCTTTCTGCTTCGGGTACTTCGGGTTTTTCATATTGTTCATTCCCCGCAAAAAAATCAGCCAATTCTTGCTCCCGTGCCTCCTCTTCCTCTGGGGTCATTGGATTTTTCTCGTCTGGCATTACGGGATTTTCTGCAATATTTTCCTCTGTATTTATTTTCTCACTCATATATATATACAACATAACATCGATATTCCAGACCCACAAGCCTCACCACACAACATCTTGTGTAATTTTTTATTTGTGATAACAAAAACCTTGAAAGAGGGTTTTGTTTAAAATAGAAAATGGGGATCCCAGTTTTTATCATTCTCTGTTTGTTCTTCACGCAACAGTAAAGTACTCACGATAATAAAGTTTAAAAAGGGTTGTTTTTTATTCAAAATATTGTATAATTACAATAATATAGAACAATATTTTTATCAGTTTTATCGTAATTAACCTACATGGATTCATTTAATTCACCGAGCACCAAACCCCTCTACCGTGGGACACAAATCGCATGGTACATCCTAGGACTTATTGAAGTATTACTTGCTTTTCGTTTTGTATTGAAATTGTTAGGCGCAAATCCTGATGCAGGCTTTACGAATTTTATTTACGGAGTAACGTATGTTTTCGCGGCACCATTCCTTAATGTCTTCCGAATGTCATATGTTTCCGGAAGCATCTTCGAATGGACAACCCTTCTTGCGATGTTTGTCTATTGGGTAATCGCAATTGCTATTATTAAGCTATTCCTTATGAGTAAAACAGTATCGACACCGGAAGCAGCAGTAAAATTAGATAATCAAGAAAATAAATTATAAAAAATATGGGAATAATTCTTTGGATAATATTCGGGGCATTGGTCGGTTGGGTTGCTTCCCTTATCATGAAAACTGATGCACAGCAGGGCGCAGTACTCAATATCGTTATTGGAATCATTGGGGCAGTTATTGGAGGGTCAATTATGAGCTTCTTTGGGGAGAGTGGGGTAAGTGGTTTTAATTTATATAGCTTCATGGTTGCACTATTGGGTGCAGTAGTCCTTATCTATCTCATACGACTGTTGCGACATTCATAAATAATCACCTGGCGAATATTTCGTAAGATAATAATTTTCTCAATAAACCCACACTTCTGTGGGTTTATTTCTTGAGAGACTATACTCCATTATGAAACTCGACTGTTCCAAGGCACGAATAAGCTTGTTGCGATATACTCATTGTCTTCGAATCCTGCACGCAAGCAAAACTCTTCGCTTGCTCGTCTACGCCAAATAAAAAAGTCCCTTGTAAGGGACTTTTTTATTTGGCTCCGCATGTTGGAAAATGTCCGAAGTGCTGCAATAAGACACCGTACTACTTCCACTCACCAACAAAAGTTTATATGATAGAAAAACCCATGGACGTAGACCCGACATATTTCAAAGAAAGAAAAGATAAGGCGAAGGTAATTTATAATACCCAGCGCGAAATTTACTGCCCCTACTTTCAGGCAAAGGTTACTCTCAACTCAGATGGATTTCACCATCTCCAGTTTTCGGCGAGGCGTGAGCGAGAAAAGAAGGCACAGTTACTAAAGTTCAGTCTACTCCCACTTGCCCTCGACATTATCCGTAAGACAGGGACCATTCAGGAATATCGCAAGTTACTTACCCCCATTGGGAAGCCTTCTGTGCGTGATGGCGCAATCCCCATGAAGGAGGTTGAGTATTGGGGACTTGTTGCTATCGTGCGCGAGGGAAACGTCAAAGTGCGAGTAGTACTACGGAGAGTAGGAACAGGCAATGTAACGTTTTGGAGCGTCATGCCCGATGCGAAGTTTAAAAATGGAAAACAGAAGCTCGCGTCCGATGGTATCGAAGACGAGTAAAATCAAATTCAAAATAACATAACAAAAAGCCCGTCACGAATGACGGGTTCTTTGTTATGCCTGCCTTCAGCTTTGGACATACCTTAGCTGAACGGGGCTTTCGCCCACAGGCATATTTAGACTATAGCATTGCGAGCGTGAAATATCAATGAGGGTGGTTTCAGAAAATACCACTTACTCTTTCAGGAAAACAGCACCCCTTCCACTCCCGCAAGTGTCACTTTTGCGAGGGCGCAAATCTCGTCGAGGAAAGGGTTGTTTGCGCTCAATTCATAAAAGTGATTTTCACCAAGCAATACATATTCCCATTCTCCTTCCATGCGATTCTCAGACTCCAAACTATTCATTCTTTTTACAAAGTCGAGTGTTGTGAGCACTTATGAAATTTTTTAAAAGAAAAAACTCGGTACCACATGGATACTGAGTTTGAATTTAAAAAATACCTAGTTTTCTTCATTCATTTGTTTCACCTTCGCTTCCGCCTCTGCAAGCGAAAGGACATTCCACTTCGCGCGTTGTTCATCGGTAACCGTCGGATCAACTGGATGAAGCTTCCACTTGCTCTTTGCATTCTTCCTTGCGAACTGTGTGCCGTATCGTTGAGGCTTCCCCCGCCTGGAAAGCAGTCTATCCGTAGCTCCAGCGTAAAGCCATTTCGCCTTTTCATTCCCCATTGCACATGCACGCTTTGCGTATCGCACCGCGAGTCGCGAATGTGATATTGCGGGCCTATGCTGATACAGCATTTCGAGATAATAATACTCCTCACCTGAAAGTTGTTTCCGCTTTACAACAATCGCTTCGGCGAGCTTTCGTCTCACCGTATCTCTTTTGGTGATCAGATAAAAAGCTTGAAGAAGCTCAGGGTCACGACGGTCAGCTTGATCTTCTTCATAAAGCTGAGCAAGAGTTTTCATAACATAAATATACCAGCCTAGCAATTGGATTGCGAAGTTTGCAATTAACGGCGCCTTACCCCGTTTTCATTTTCGTTTTGTTTTCAGAGGTTTTGTTATTTTTAGTTTTTGCTGTTTTATTTTTCATAAATTTAAACAATAGAATTTTTAACAACAGGAAAAAGTTCGAGCAATTTTTCTTGCGTTTCTTTTAGTTGATTATCAAATAAAAGGTAATCTTTCAAATCATCGCATAAAACCCATTTATACGATCTAATTTCACCCTCCTGCAATTTTATGTCACTTTCCTTTCCTGTAAATTTAAAACCAAAAAAATAGCGCTCTGATCCGTCATATTCAATGTCGTTACGGTATAATTTAAATTTAAATTGAATAGGCTCCCTACTGGTTCCAATGTGCTCAAGTAACTGTCTGGTAATTCCAAGTTCTTCCTGTATTTCTCTGTACACAGCATCATCATTAGACTCGCCATCCTCTATGCCGCCGCCAGGTATTGCAAAGAAACGATTTTCAAATGATTCCAAATTTACAAGCAGAAATTCATTTTTTTTGTTCACTATTAAAGCTGAAACGCCTTTTCTAAAAAGTAGTTGTCTTTCCTTAGAACAACCATTTGATTCTATTTTATTCACAAGTATTATATTTTATTAGAAAATGGGTGCAGCTTTAATTCAACCTTGAACTGCTTCAAGTCACTCAGTTTCATTAACATGATATAATAAGTAAACGGGGACAGTCACTATTGATTTGGATTTCATGTGTCATAATTTTTTATCGATGCGTTTATCCTTGTAAAAAGAGTATACCTTTATTATTTTGTGAAATACAAATACGGCGGCAGGATATTCGACCATTACACGGTCAGTACCCCGATTGAGGCGGCAGGAATTTCTTTCATTACATGAACTGTACACCCTTCGTATCTCACTTCGCTTGCGGACAAGCTCGTTGCGATATACTCATGGTCTTCGAATCCTGCCCGCGACTTTCAGTCGCTGCCGTCGCCAACAAATGAAAAATACCCTATACGGGTCTTTTCCACAGCATTTATTGGCTCCGGCGGCAGGATTCGAACCTGCGACCAATGCGTTAACAGCGCACTGCTCTACCACTGAGCTACACCGGAATGTGTTCGTACAATTAAAAACCGTACCGAACGATTGTAGCAAAAAAAGGTGGAAAAGCAAACTGTGCGAAAAAACTACACCTTTGTTGCTTTGAGTCTTTTCGTAACACACTTTGCGCAACGACAGCCCTTCGGTTTGATGTGTTCATTCCAAAATTCTTTTCCATAGTCATAAAATATCTCTTCTCCGACCATGATATTACGCTTGGATTTTATCCAGACATGTCCTTTCTTCACATCACTTTCGGCATTGGGTCGACATGAATGATTGATGTATCGTGCAGTATTCCACCTTGGTGCTCCGTCGATGTCCATGTGTTTGTGTAAATTGAATATATACTGACCACTCGTCGCATCATCAGGTTCATCAATAAGCACTTTCCCCACATATTCGATAATCCGCTTTCCCTTCGGAATAGGCTCAAGTGCAAAAAGTCCGAGCCCTGCGATCGAACGTCTGACCTTGAGTTTGTATTGTGCATTTGTGTCTTTGCGTAGTTCAATCATATATTTATTGTAAAAAATAAAATCGCGCGGTGCGTGATTGTTGTGCAATGATATCGGAGTGTCTTACTATATGCAATAGTGACGAGGCAGTCCACACGGGGTTTTCTTCTGCTGTGTGAAGATTTCCAGTGATACTTGACATGCTAAGTGTTATCTGATATATTCCCTTCAGATTCAGCTTGTGCAATGTTATTGTTCTTTACTAATATTGATTATTTTTTACTTTTTTTGCAGGAGTATCATTTTGAAAAAATATTACATATTCATTCTCGCCCTCTTACTAGGTATCCATGGCCCTCTCTTTGGTAGTACATCAACACCAGAAGGTAGCTCCAAGGATGTCTCGAAAAAGCATACGGCGATCATCACCCACGCAAATACGCGTAAATTATCATCAGTATCAAAAAGTATTCCCTGCGGAAGGCATTTTATGCCATATCAGCATGGAGTGGCATCGTGGTATGGACCTGGCTTTCAAGGCAAACCGATGGCAAACACAAAGCCTTTCGATATGCGGAAAGATACTGTTGCACACCTCTCGCTGAAGCTTGGGACAAAAATTTGTGTCGCAAATCTTTCAAATGGGAAGTCGGTCGTTGCAACAGTTACTGATCGTGGCCCATACAAGTCACGATTTGGTCCTTATGAATCACCACGCATCATTGACGTCTCAAAGGCAATTGCCATAAAACTTGGTTTCGCTGATATGGGCACAACAAAAGTGAGTATTCTGGTCTATCGTGGGTAACCCAATAAGCACATTCAGTAATTCTCTTCAGCACTTCGGTGCTGATTTTTTTGTCTAAAAAAACACACGACTATGGTCGTGTGTGATTCGCATCAGCCTCAATTTTATTCAAATGTTCTATTCTTTTTCCATCGAGCGGGTGGGAATCAGAAAGCATAAACGATTGAGTTCCGCGAGTAAGTAACGTCAATGCTCCAATAAGTGGAATAGCATCTTGCAAAATGTGCGCTGAGCATGCATCAGCAACATACTCTCTTCTACGCGATGTGGGATATGAAGAGAATAATGAACAAATAGTTGCAATACTCATCAACCATTTATACTGGACCAATTTCCAGTCAACATAACTCAGCATTGCCATATTTTTTGGCATACATATGTCATTCATTTTTTTCAATGCTTTCCGTTCAAAAAATTTGGTAAGCACATTTCCCAATACAAACACATTTGATTGGAAAAAATAAAAAACACTACGACCGAGCGGTATAACAAAATGCCCAAGCTCATGCCCTAGCACCCCAAGCATTGCATGGGTGCTTATATTTTCATGCAACGCCGCATTCACACTAATACATCTAATCGAGCCGTATGTATGAGCTTGAGCATTCCATGATGATACACGACAAATATAGACAGTCATCGGTGGGATATTCCTTAACCTGCTAATTTTTTTGATATGACTTGTGAGCGTTGGACTTTCACTGAACAAGTGTGCATTATCCCCAAAAAATGATTGTTCAGTACTTCTCTTGCGACGAGCGAGCATCGATAATAAAAAGGATGCTGATATGGCACTTATTGTAACAAACAATGCTTGAGATACATTTCCTTGCATAACAAGGAAAAAAAACTCAAATGCTACGAAAAAAATTACCACAAGAAGCATGGCCTCCAGTACGAGCTCGATTACCCGCCATATATCTGCAAGCATCGGAAGAAGAAGAAAATAAAGAGCAGTCTCCATACTCCCCGTCACCATAAACCCCACCACGTAGGATAATGCAAGCACAAGAAATACGGAACCGACTAATGTTGCATGGAATGCATGCAATGCCTGCTGCATTCCTTGTTCATACGGATTATGCGTTTTCCATCCCAATGAGAGGAGAAGCATGCGCTTATACATATGACCTCCTATCAATCAATGAACCACCTCTTCTTAGGATGCCCCATATCAGGGAAATGTCAACGATTTAATCGCTGTGTCTGATTTTATGAACCCAATACACGCTAAATTATTGGGGATACTTGACATTCTGTAGAAAATAGATTAAATTCAACAAAGAAATATCGAAATACACGTAGGATCCTTATGGGTCTTACTTTTTATTTTCTCTGTACTTTTCCATCCAAAATTTCAATAGGAGAGCCTCGTGAAGCATCTTTTCCATCGATTGTTCATCGTGATGATGATGCTATTCGCTTGGATTAACATAGCCCAAGCAACAGGAATAAGAACTACGGAACTGACTTACGTCGTAGTGCATGGTGATACACTTTCAGACATTGCAGTGCGCTTCAATACAACATGGCCAATACTCAAGAAACTTAATCGAATCAAAAACGAAAACCTCATTCAATCGAATGAGGTACTTCTTCTTCCTGATACGAAAAAGCTGAGAAATAGACATGTGCGGAAGAATCAAATGCACATAATAAGGAAAATTACCTCGGCACACACAGGAACAAATACTCCATTTTTATGGAAAAATCCTGGACGGGCGCATTGTATTAAATGCACACTTGTATCATCGGTGCACGGATTAGGATTTCCAGATATTGTTGCAAGGGCACTCGTCACTAAAGTAAAAAATCATGATTTCACGATGATAAAAATTTCACGTGGGATGCACTTTGATGCAATGTATTTTGGAAAACGTATTCTCAAGGAAAATATTGTTGCAAGCTGGGGGTCAGGTCACACTGAACCCGCTCGCGAATATTCAGTAATTCATGATGGAACGCGTTATGCTCTCATCTATCCGCTCGTGTGCGGAAATTGGTCAAAGACAACAAGTAAAGTACCACTGCAAATTGTAATTATTCCGGCAGAAAATGCAAAAATTCCAGACAATCGAATTGCGGGTACAGACCCACCAATAGCACTGGAGCCAACTCCGAATAACATCCCTGAACAAGTTTGCATCACCTGCCCGGACTTTATCGTCCTTGCAACCTTTGAACCACTAAAAAAGAGGAGCCAGATACATTCAGCAATGTGAATAAATAAGATGTTCTACTTGTTCTACTTTTTCTTCCACTGTTACCAAGGAGTACTCCAATATGCGACAGCAAACCCGTACGAAGATACTCGCACTTGTGCTTTTCGCAACGATCACCACTAATGCGTTCGCGCATGAAGGTGATGATCATCACACGCCACCCTCGATGCCAAGCATTACCGTTAATGCTCCATCAACAAGTACGTCTGGTGCAAATTCAGAAGCAGCAGCAACGGCGAGTCCAATTATTTCCCCCGTTATAAATGGTGGAAATTCATCAGCGACCGGTGGTAATGCGTCGCTTCAAAATACGGGAAATGCAACACTGAATGGTTCCAATACATTAAATGGAAACGTCCAAGGAAGTGTGACCGGCACGAATAGCGGTGTGTTCAATAACAATGGCAGTCAAAAAACTGAAGTCGGTGTCCAAAGCAACAATACTAATCTTAACCAGATTGGTATCAATGCGACGGGAGGTAACAACACAAATTCCAACACATTGAACGGTGGTGCGCAGAATCAATCGATTATCGATAATTCGAAGACTATCAACAATGTCCAAGGCGGTACAACAACTGCGACTGGTACTGCAAATGTCAAAGTCGGTGATCAAGTACTGAACAACACCGTAAAGCAGGGTGATATCAATAACCAAATAACAACTGGTGCAGTTAAAACAAGTGCAGAACAGCAACAAAGCCAGTCGCAAAAACAGGGACAAGGTCAATCACAAACTGCGACCGGTGGTGATGCAAGGCAATCGAACACACTCTCAAACGTCGGAAGTCCAATTCTGAACATCAGTAACCCAAAACCACTCCCACCAGCAGCACCAATTCCAAGCGTACAAACAGAAGCGCCAGCACTTTTCTTTAACAAAGGAGAACCAGCAAATGCAGCAGCAGTACGTTTCGCCATCGAATTCCTCAAACAATGTCCTCCGACATTCGACGAGACCGATGTTTCTGAAATTCGTGGCGATGGAGCGTCAGGTAAAACTCGTGTGATATTCACTCCGCATTCGAACTATGCTACGTTCAAAAAACCTGACTTGGCACCACGCGTCAGTGTGGTGATGACTCCAGAACAATTACCTGCAGGAAAATTCAAATGCATGTGTCTTGGGTTGCTTCAAGTCGAAGCATACACAAGCGACGCAAGTGATGTTGCGTTCCAGACAATCGTCAATAATGCGGGAATCTTTGCACGCGACAAAATGCGGGGTTATGCCGACGTAAAATTGGTACTTATTCCCGCATATTCAGTCTCCGTTAATATGGGTGCCGATGCAACAGCACGTGGATTTGGTCTCGCACCAGGATTCAGTGGTTTACTGAATACCTTTCTCACAACAATTGGCGGGAATTTATCGAGTAATACTGGCCGGACATTTCCCGCAGCGCAAATTGGTGCAACATTCGCAGTTGTTGCCGGAGGTGATATTCCCGATGGTGCAGCATCTATTGATCTTGGTGCTTTCATGGATGCACTTGCAATAGTTCCTCTTAAATAAGAAATTTTGGACCCCTTATACACCGACCCGTCATGGTCGGTGTTTTTTATTACTCAAGCAAGGTATTATGCAAAACTAATCATTACTTAATTAAAATACAGGCGATTGAAAAAATTGCTGACTATCAGGTGTACAAAATACCGGCTCTTCGCCCATCTTCCCTTTTAGATATACTCTTGCATCTTCAAGACCTCCAATTGCATCAATAAGACCTTCCTTTTTTGCGCGCTTCCCCGTCATAGTGGAACCGTCCGCCAGCGCACGAACTTTTTCAATATCAAGATGACGCGCCGTTGCGACAGTAGCAACAAACTGCTCGAATATTTCATTAATATCTCTTTCAATAAGTGTTTTTTCTTCTGTGGTAATTGGACGATTGGGTGTTCCAAGATTTTTGAACTTTCCGGAAGTAATCTCATTATACGCTATGCCATCGCGCTTATTTTTCTCTGATTGATCAGGAAATGAAACAATGACACCAATACTTCCTACGTCTGAACTTTGTGATGCAAAAATCTGGTCTGCACCTGTAGCTGCCCAGTATGCCGCAGATGCTCCAACACTACGAATTACGGCAACATTCGGTTTTGAGAGTCGCGAAAGTTGATTCGCAACCTCCTCTCCTGCAACAGGATAACCTCCTGGTGAGTCAATATCAAGCACAACCGCTTTGATATTTTTATCATTCTCATCTTGAACCAATCCACGCACGAGTGCTCCTGAATCAGTTTCATCTCCACCATGAGAATATGTCACTAGATCGCCATGCAACGTACGCACTGAAACATTACATTCATTTTTTTGTGTAGCAAGCGTTGTGATGCTCACACCAAGAATAATAATAAGAATACCTACTCCCACCGCAAGCGTCTTCATAAGCGTACTCACAAAAACGGCAACATACTGTTTGCACCTCCCCACATATTCTTTGTGTGGAGCTGGGGGTGTCGGGATAGGTGAAACTGTTTCCATGGGAAGAATAATAACACAAAAAGTGCTCAATGCTCACATCATGCAGCAAATTGAATTGCAGCGTAAAGTACAAAGACACCCAAAAGCGTCATCACTGTAGTGATAAGCTTTGGGTGCGCGTGATGACTTTCAGGAATAAGATCTGTTGCGCTGATATAGAGGAAAAATCCTGCAAATATACTGAGAATAATCGCAAGCACATGTTCCGAAAGTGTAAAAAGTAGCGTCGAGAGTACTCCGAGTATTGGGGTAAATGCGTCAAGCAACAGCCACTTCAGTGCGGAACGTCGGCCACCATCATTTCGTAATATAAGATTGACCGTATTTATACCGTCAGAAAAATCATGAACGAGAACAGCAACGGCCATTACTGCACCAACCGCGGAGGAAACTTGAAATCCAAGTCCGATCGCAACACCATCAAAAAAACTATGTATCGCGAGACTTCCCGCACCAAGCTCACTGCTGTGCTCGTGGATATCGCTTACATGATCATGTGATACGTCTTCATGATGTGCATGAAAAAAAATAAGTCTATCAAGTACAAGATAACTCAGAAAACCAACTGCAGTGAATTGAATGATCGTTGTGGGTGAATAAAATCCTGTCGCCAAATTTATCGCTTCGGGCAACAGATCAAAAAAAGCAACGCTAATAAGTGCACCCGCACTAAATCCAAGCACGAGATGAAGCTTATCTTTAAATCGTAACGCAAAAAGTCCACCGACAAGTGTTGAAATAAAGGTTGCAAATGCAATAAGTATGACCATGATAATATAATTATTTACGCATACAGGCAGTACACTTTCCAATAAATTCTAATGAATGACCGGTAATCAATGTGAAATTTTTTAAACTCTTTAATACATTGTTCTCAAGCGTTTTGGGTAAACACAGGTCTACATCCTCGATTTTTCCACATACAATGCATATCGCGTGATGATGATGTTTCCGAGTCGCCACAAGTTCGTAATGTGTATATGCGTTCAAAGTATCCACCTTACGAACCAAGCTCCGAGATACCATTGCTTCAAGCGCACGATAAATGGTTATTTGATTCACCTCCTTAATCTTCACTGCTATCTGTGACACCGTAAGCGGACTTCCTTCTGCTGAGAGAACCCTGAGTAATGCCAGACGTTGGGACGTTACCTTTAACCCCGATCCACGAAGTAACTCAGCATGCCTTGCTTTTATGCCCACTGATAGTTGCTTCATAAAATAAATATATCCTAAACGCAATAGTATTGCAAATAGAATTTACTCACAGATGCGGATTGCTACCATTGACGATTTATTTTATTGGCGTATAAAGAAAAGAGGATTGTTACAGGAGAGCATGATGGATATCAAACTTGAAGGTATGCGATTTATCGCACTTTATCATGGTACAAGTAACGGTACGATGCGACGTGGATATCACTGCCCCACTTGTGGAGTGTTCTATGCAGAAGGAAATTACACCATCGAATCGGAAACAAAGATCCTTGGTCGGAGTATGCAGGTATTTTGTTGTAACGAGCGGAGTCTTTCTGTTCCTTATCTTTTCGAAGAAGAACATGAAATTCAACACTTCCTCGAAAGTATCAACATGAATGTTACGGGAGTCAGGGCGTTACTCATTCAAAAAACAAACATGATTGCCGCACTATTTAATCCTTCTGCTATTGCAGAATACAAAAAAAAGCATTTCAATTAATAAAAACCGCCAGCGATAGCGGTTTTATTTTAATTCAATAATTATCGCAAGGAGTCTCTCCACGCTTTACGCACTGCCGCGGCAACCGCACGGGCAACTCGCGGATCAAATGGCTTTGGAACAATATATGTAGCGCTCAACTCCTTCTTGCTCACTAATTTCGCAATAGCTAATGCTGCGGCAAGTTTCATTTCCTCAGTGATTTCGCGCGCGTGCGCATCAAGTGCTCCTCGAAAAACACCAGGGAACGCAAGGAGATTATTGATCTGGTTCGGATAATCAGAACGCCCCGTTCCAAATACTGCAATCTTTGTTTTTTTGGCAAGATCATACGCAATTTCCGGATTTGGATTTGCCATTGCAAAGACAATTGATTTGTCCGCCATCGTTTCCACCATACTCATCGTAAGTACATCGGCAACCGAGGTACCAATAAAAACATCCGCATCAACGATCGCAACAGCAAGACCGCCGCTACGCCCCTGTCTATTTGTCTCATGTGCAATCGTCTGCTTGTATCCTCGTATCCCTCCTCGTTCTCCATGGAGTATTCCTTTACTATCGAGCATGATGACATTACTACGACCTACCCCCGCACGTATAAGCATGTGATAAATGGCAACAGCTGCCGCACCGGCACCATTAATAACAATACGCACACGACGAATATCTTTTTCGACCACTGAGAGCGCGTTAAGGAGCGCAGCGGTAACAACAATTGCAGTGCCATGCTGATCATCATGAAAAACGGGTATATCAAGCTCGCGTTTCAATCGCTCTTCGATTTCAAAACATCGTGGTGCAGAAATATCTTCAAGATTAATACCACCAAATGTTGGTGCAAAAGCTTTTATTGCGGAAATAATTTCTCGAACGTCCTGTGTCGCAAGCACAATAGGAAACGCATCCACACCACCAAAATGCTTAAACAACGCTGCCTTCCCCTCCATGACCGGAAGTGCTGCTTCTGGTCCAAGATTTCCAAGCCCAAGAATGGCCGAACCATCTGAAACAATGGCTACGGTGCGTCCTTTCAACGTATGCGATTGCGCAAGACGTTTATCTTTTGCGATCGCAAGACATACGGCAGCAACCCCTGGAGTATATGCTACTGATAGGTCATCCTTATTCTTCAGTGGAAAAAGTGAATTAACCTCAATTTTTCCTTGGTATTTTTTGTGGAGTGCGAGTGATTTTTTATCGTAATTCATGAAAGTTCAATATAATATGTTTTTCAATTGATAGTATAGCATGACGGATATCCTTCCTGTGGATTACGAAAAAATTAATTTTTATACAAACAAAAATCCTCCATATGGAGGATTTTTGAAAAACAATTGAGGATATAAATTATGCTGACTTCATCGCACTCTTCAATTCTGTTTTTGCCTTCTCTATCGCAGATTTAAAATCAGCAACTGCTTTTTCAACCGCTGCTTTCCGAATATCAATAAATGGCGTCAATATATCCTTACGAGCCTCAAGTGCCTTCACGCTTTTTTGCATATTCTCTCGTGCGGCTTTCATTGCAGCAACATAGCTTCCACGAACTGTTTTGGGAGCAACGTTTGCTGCGCAGTCAGCCTTCGCCTTTTCGAACGCGATGCTTCTGTCGGACTTGAATGTTGCAAGAATTGCATCGACAGCAGTTTGACGACTTCTGTTCACTGTTTCTATGCTCAATTTGACATCCTTTACTGCAGCATCGACCACTGTTCTACGAGCAAGAACCGCAGCATCAATGGAGGAAATAAATTTTGTTACTGCAGCCTGTTGTTCTGTAGTTGAAGCTTTTGCAGTAAGTTTGGCAAGCCATTCCCCACGTTGCGTATCCCAATCGGAACGATGCGCGGTACGACTTGCATCACGCGTTGCGATGCGTTCATCAATTTTTAATTTTTTCTCATTACGCTTCGACTGATACTTTGCTTCACGCTCTGACATAGCTCCCTCCACCTTTGCAGAAATCTTATCAATTGTTGTACAAAAATTAACACGTTCCCCCCCCATCGTTCCTCGTGGTGTAGACGTTTGTGCAAATGCAAACAATGGCAGAATGAGAGAGAATCCCACCATTCCTGCGATGACAACCCTGGACTTAGAATGTTGTTTCATTGTATGTGGTGTTAAAATCATTAATTGATTGACTATCCGCAGTGACCAATGCGATGTCTGTACTACTATCACTGAGTAATGTTTTGTCTCCATTCGCTTCAAGGGTAAGCGATGCAACGAGATCATCAACATTCCCTGATACCGGCTTTACGGGTGCAGTCTTCATCGCCACCATTGCACCTTCTGGCGCTACGGTGGTAGAGCTCGGCTGATTATTAACTGCGAGCGACGCCGGTTTCTTACTTCCCATACTCATTGCTGCCGCAACAACAATCACGAGAACTATTATTGGTGCGACGATCTTCCAATTTATTTGCATAAATCTATGTATATTATAATTACCATGAATAAACTGACTTTCTACTCTACGCACATTATAACCTACAATTGATTGTTTTGTGACAATTGGATCTTGTGACTCAATTATTTGCTGTTGCTCGATGATTTGCGAAAGGAGGTTCCTATTAGGTGATATATTGTGTGCCTCACGTAAAAGCTCCGCATGCATGACCCACAGAGATCGTAGTGCGTCAGTTTCTTCCTGCGTAAGGGGTGTCTTGGTACTGATTTGTCCTAATGCATCAGGAAAAGACTTTCCCGCCTCTTTGTAATCAAGAAAAATAAGGAGTTGTTCGTCGGTAATAAAATTTTCATTT
>DIZR01000058.1:0-9885 GCA_002429425.1 Patescibacteria group bacterium UBA6023 | reverse complement strand
TTTTCATATTATTTAAATTGAGCCATGTGTGTCCGCATTTTCTTCATTGCGCGTGCAATGTGCTGACGTATTGCATCTTCATTCTTTTCGAGTAGCGTTGCAATCTCTCCATACGTGCGTTCCGCAAAAAACCGTAATTCAATAATTTCTTTTTCACTTTCAGACAATACCGCGATAGCTCCAAGTAGGGTTTTCTTCAACTCTTCACGTTCGGCATACTGAGAAGTGTTTTCATTTCCCGCCTCTCTATCGAGAACACTGCCTGGCATCGTATCGGCACGCTTTTTTTGAGAACGATTAATGAGTAAATTTCTCGCGACCGTAAACAGATATGGAAGAAAATTATCTCGCGTTGCTTCAAATCGCGCAATCGCTTGATATGCCTTAAGAAAAGTTTCTTGAGTAATATCATCCGCCTCCTCACGATTTCCCAGACGAATATAGACATAACGATAGACGGGCGTGAGATGTGTCTCGTAGATCTCCGCAAATGCATCCCTATCACCTAATTTCGCCCTACGCACAAGCTCTTGGAATGATGCTCCGTTTTCAATCATTGAAGCATTCTACATCATTCATCAGCATGAATCGAGGTTCACCATAAATAACCGCCATGAAGACAATGTGTGACAATGGAAGAAAAGGATTATTAATGTTTACTTTTTCGAGGAGTATGCGTTTCCTCCGTAGAAGGGGCTCTCATGTCATGGGTATCGGCAAAAAATACAATAGCCCACCGTGCAACATTTTCTGTATATTGCTCTCGAGAACTTTGCACAACGTCATGCCACGCGGAAGGAAAATCAAATGAGGTAAGTTCGGGAAATCGTAACGCGGGCATAAATACTGCCATATGTTCTTTGTGTGTTACCTCCTGTAAATGTGCATCGTCAACACCAATACGAAGTCCTGGTGCAGATTCAGAAAGCGCCAATGTACATCCCCCGCGATCATAGTGTGCACGTGCAAGAAATTTACCCAAACCACGTGTCTCATATTTAAGAAAACGCAGATAAAATCTTCGTGGTGTATTATGAACAAAAAATTGCTCACGAAGTCCGGGAAATTCCGCAGTAAATTCAGTGAGTATCGCGTCGAGAGACTCTTCTGCATTATGATAAATTACTGCCGCCGCATCAAAAAATTCACGCGTAATTACATCATCCTCGTGGATCAATTCAGCATATCGCTCCTCGATCAACGGATGATAGTGAAAATACTCCTTGTCATCCTTCCCTGTTGCGGAGATTGTCCGTACATATCCCACGTCGGACCCATCATCATCAGGATACAACTTAAAATGAAACTGGGATTTAAATGTGTCGGGGTATGACAGAAAATTCATAAACTGTTTCGCCGCAGTCTCAAAATATGCGCGGTCAAGTAAAAATGGAATCTCAATATAATTCCGTTCTCGTATTTGCGCTCGCATATCCGCAAGCGCTGGCACTCTTCCATGCATATCTTCTTTCATCTTCTTAGTATGAATCCAGATATTCTCTTTGTCAAAAAGTTTTATTGTTCAGCTGGTAAAATATTTTTTTCCCTTTAGCTTTTCGGGTAATAGGTCTTTATCAGTATATTTTTCGTATCCTTCTCCATATCCCATTTCACTCATAAGTTTTGTTGATGCATTACGGAGAATCAGTGGAATCGGAAGATTGCCATGACTACGCACATCGGATTGTGCTGCACGAAATGCATCGTATGTGCTACGATCTTTTTTACATCCCGCAAGATATGCAACTCCTTGCGCTAAGTTAATCGCGCATTCAGGATAACCAATAGTTTCACATGCACGAAATACGGCATTCGCAACAACAAGCGCGGTCGGCTGCATAATTCCAATATCCTCACTCGCAAATATCACCATCCTGCGTGCAATGAAAATCGGATCTTCCCCGGCCTCGGTCATACGTGCGAGATAGTATATTGCTGCATCAACATTACTTGCGCGCATCGACTTGATAAATGCACTCACGGTATTGAAGTGCTCCTCCCCCGCCTTATCGTAACGTAACAGTGATGATTGTATCGCCTGCTTGAGCGTGTCAATAGTTACACTTCCATAGAGTTGCATTGTCGCGTCAATGACGGAGATTGCCTGACGCGCATCTCCCCTTGCAAGTGACACGAGCCAATCACGCGCCTCAGCACCAATGTCAAGGTCTGACCTTGACAATTTGGTCGCACGGTCAATGATGGCGTGCATGTCTTCATCATTGTGCTCCATTAAAGTGAACACGCGACAACGTGAGAGCAATGCAGGTATAACTTCAAAACTTGGATTTTCTGTGGTTGCACCGATAAGGGTGAGCTTTCCACTCTCCACGAACGGAAGCAAAAAATCCTGTTGTGCTTTATTAAAACGATGAATCTCATCAAGAAAAAGAATAACAGGATTATCACCACCCGCATCAATAATTTCCTTAATGTCAGCCTTTCCCGCTGATACTGCAGAAAGTTCATAATATGTTATATCAATACTCTTTGCATAAATACGTGCGAGCGTCGTCTTCCCTACTCCAGGCGGACCCCAAAGGATAAAGGAGAAAAGGTGTTTTTTTTCGATTGCAACACGAAGTGGCTTTCCTACTCCAATGAGGTGTTTCTGTCCGACAATATCATCAATGTGTTCGGGTCGCAGTTGTGCGGCAAGTGGCTCCATCATCCCATCCTACTCTTTTGCTAAAGTGCCCGCAAATAAAAATTTACTAATCGAATCTTCATAAGTAGAGCATGTTACACACTGAATTGTCTCGCGATGATATAACAATGTTTTACGTTGAATAATTTGTTCCACGTTCCTCTCGTGATTTAATTACCTCATCATTGTAACCAAAGAAATGCGCGATTTCATGCCACACTGTGTCTCGAACGATATTTTTTACTCTTTCTTCATCGTCACCAGCGATATTCAGAATTGATTTTTTAAATATAGTAATTCTATCAGGAAGAACTATTCCCATGCCATAAAAATCTCCACGGTGAGTAAGCGGGATTCCCTCATAAAGACCAAGGAGTCCTTCTCCTCTTCCTACATGATTCGAGGAAAGTTGTTCTTGTGTAGGACTCTCCGCAATCACAATTGCGACATTGTCGAGTTTATGTAAAAAACGTTCGGGTACCGTCTCGATACCTTCACTTACTAAACGTTCAAATATTTCATCAGTCATCATTAGTATTATTCTATTATTTCTACTTCTTCACAATATACATCACGGAATACACCGCATGCGGGACGTCACTATTCCATGCAGAAAGTTGATCGCCATATCCAAAATGCCACCACTCATTGGGGTTCACCACAAAGCCCACTGAACTCATTACGTGATAGAGCAAACGACGATTTGCACGTGCAAGCTCCTCTGACATAGTGAGCATCCTTCGCTCTCCTTCCCCCTCAAAATGATCTGCGAAAGAAATAGGTGACACATCATCAAAATATGAACCCATAAAAAGTTGTTCATGTGTACGAATATTTCGAAGTGTAAGGTCAACAACCCCCCCCGTTGCATGTGGTGGTGGTGAATATGGGTCGATTGAAGCGACATCGGGATACCCGCCCGCCCAATAGTTTCCGACTTCACTGACTACTTTCTCTTCACTCCAATCGGGATGCTTGTCACGTAAATATTTCGGCACCCATACATCATGAAAATATGTTTGCACCTCAATTGGGCGATACGCATCAAAGACGAATAACTCATGCCCAAGCGAGTGGAGTGCTTTATTTACTTGCTGTAAACGTTTGAATACACTCTCCCGTACATAAAGTTCAGGAATTGATCCTGGTGCAACATGCCAGTACGGAGGATTATCTGTATGATGATAATAATTTTCACCCGCGATGCCATGAAGAAGAATATTGACTGCACCTTCTTTATTTTCAACACTCTCGATGTTGAGCGGATGCGCACGTGCGCCACGTCTCCCGCGAAGCATGGTTTGATCGGGAATAGGTAATGCTCTCCAATTCATTTTGTTAAAGATTTATTTTTGAATAATCGCAATGAATTAAGTAATGGAAGGAAATCAGTGGCAAAGTTATAGAATGCCGCAAGCGCAGGACCAATAAGCCCACTAAACACCAATCCAATTCCTACTGCATTGGTTACAAACCAGATTCCCATATCAAGATTAATCACCGAAACGGTTTTCCGCGCGAGAATAATCATTTCCGGAATACGATCGAGTTCATCAGTCAAAATAACAATATTTGCCGTCTCAACGGCAACCGCAGTGCCACCCGCTCCCATTGCGATACCCACGTTTGCACGCGCAAGCGCAGGAGCATCGTTCACTCCATCACCGACCATCGCAAGCACTCCTTCTTTTGAGAGCTTAGAAAGCTCCTCGAGCTTCCCTTCAGGTGTCACACCCGCCCGAAATTCATCAATACCGAGCTTTTTTGAAATCTCCAGTGCAACAATCTCATTATCTCCCGTAAGCATTATGATGCGAATACCGAGCGCACGAAGTAACCGAATACTTTCTTTTGCTTCTTCGCGTGGAGTATCGGCAATTGCAAGCATTCCCGCATATGCCTTATCAATAAACACAAGCATGGCGGTATACCCCAATGCACGTGTTGCAGTAAATTTTTGTTCAATATCACGCGGGAAAATTATGCTCGCTTCGTTAATAATTTTTTCATTTCCAATGATAATTTCATGCGCCCCTGAACGCACGCGAATCCCCGCACCTTTGTAAACTTTTATTTCCTCAGGGTCAGCAATCAAGATATTTTTTTTCATTGCCTCCTTGAAGATTGCCCTACCGACAGGGTGTTCGGAAAATTTCTCTGCAACACCAACATGTTGCCAAAATACCTTTTCATCTACGCCCTCCGCAATATGCGTCTCCGCAAGGCGAAAGTCTCCGTAGGTAAGCGTACCCGTTTTATCAAAAATAAGAATCTGTACTTTTGCAAGCACATCGAGCCACTCTCCACCCTTGATAATAACTCCACGTTTTGCCGCTCGACCAAGACTTGCCGTAATTGCAAGCGGAATCGAAACAGCAATATCATCAGCACAGACAACAAGAAAAAATGCGACCATCATGGACAAACTCCCACTCAGAACATACGTAGCAATTCCCATTACCACAACAACGGGTAAAAATATTCCCGCAAAGCGATCAGCGAGACGTTGTGCTTTTGATTTTTGTTTTATCGCACTTGCGATGAGCACGGCCATTCGTTCAATGGTCGAATCATTACCAACCTTCGTCGCACGAATCTTAATTACCCCTGTTTCTGAAAGGGTCGATGAATATACCTCATCACCGATAAACTTTTTAATTGGCCGTGATTCACCGGTAAGTGATGCCTCATTAATAAACGCCTCACCATAGATAATTACTCCATCAACAGGAATCCGTTCTCCATTTTTTACCACAAGAATATCCCCCGCACATACATCATCTGAGGGAATTTCCACGGTATGATTCCCATCATCTCTGTACGCCTTATTCGGCTTCAATTTGAGTAATTCCTCAACTGCATTTGTCGCACGAGATTCCGTTCGCCAGTCAAGATATGCCGCAAATGTAAGCATGAGTCCAATAAACGACGCAGAAGTAATTTCTCCCGTCGCAAAGGATGCTACAAGTGCAAGAAAGTTAAATGCCTCGATGGTAATGGTGCGTTTCTTTATTCCTTCCCATGCCTTCACGAGAGGAATAATCGCCCCAATAAGAGCAGTTGGAAGTAGTATCCATTCTGTTTGAGAAAAAAGATAAAAATCAGCTAATCCAATGAGGAGAAGTGTGGTGATAACATATTCACGTCGCGGTGAGGAAAATAATGATCGGAGCATATTCATGAGTCTTGATATTATATCACGCAAAATATATCAACCTCGAATATGACTACTTCTTCCAATGTGGGGTAAATTGAAGCACTTGCTGGACAAGTTCATCGGCACTTTGCCCATTGTAACAAATCGCCCTATCATCAACATATACATATGCGATAGGTTTATGAGGATTATCGCCCATCTTGTTTGGATTTTCATTGATGTAGTCAAACGGAATATCATGCGCAGTAAGATATGTACGCAAAAATACATTTCCCCGAGTCGAGTGAATGATAATAGTGTGTCCAAGTAATTTAAGCTGACGTATTGCCAGAACCACTTCGGGAATCGGTTCATTCGCAACCTCTTTCCCCTGAAATCCATCATAACGCGCAATGACACCGTCAAAATCAAACGCATATGGTCGAGATTTCTGTAGTCGCTGTTCCATATCTTCATGATATGCTCTTGGGGAAAATAGCGCAAATACACCCTTGTCGCAATCCCGTATGACGGTATAGTGAGAGATATCCATATGAAAAAAGTACCTGCACACAAACATTATCAAGTCATTGTTATTGGTGGAGGACCCGCTGGGATGATGGCGGCGGGAAGAGCTGCGGAAAGCGGCGCACAAGTACTATTGCTCGAAAAAAATTCACGACCAGGTGAAAAATTACTTATTACTGGTGGGGGGCGTTCCAATATTACGAACAATGAAAAAGATAACAGAAAGTTGCTTGAGAAATTTAAAGGAAAGGGCAAGTTTCTCTTTTCTGCATTTGCACAATTTTCTGTTACTGAGACATTACATTTTTTTCATACGCACGGTATGCCAACAATACTCGAAGGAGAAGGGCGTGTATTCCCAAAAACAGAAAAATCAGAATCCGTTTGGGAGTGCCTTCGTAATTACATGAAAAAACATCACGTTGACGTTCGGACGCATTCCCCCGTAAAAAAATTCAATATCACAAATGGCACGATTACTGGAATTACCTTGAATGATGGAAATGTCATCACGGGAGATTCCTACATCATTGCGACAGGAGGAATGTCACGACCGGAAACGGGCTCAACGGGCGACGGATTTAAATGGCTCACCACACTCGGACACACTGTTCATGGTGCAGACCCCGCACTTGTCCCAATACGCACGAAAGAAACATGGGGGCACAAACTTACCGGTCTCGCATTTAATGAGGCAAAAGTAACCACGCGACAAAACAACGCTACACAAGATGTACGTATCGGAAAAATATTATTCACCCACGTTGGACTGAGTGGTCCGCTTATATTAAATATGAGCAAGGATATCGTTGAATTACTCAAATATGGTCCAGTGACGCTCTCCGTCGATCTTTTTCCTTCAATGGATAATAATGCTCTTGATAAATACATTCAATCGATATTTCTCAAAAATCAAAATAAAAAATTACGAAACGTGCTCAGTGATATTGTTCCAAACATGCTTGCGCAAGCACTCCCCGCACTCCTCATGCTTGATGCGGAAAAAGAAATAAACATTGTCACTCGTCTCGAGCGCCAGTCCTTGATCAAATTCATAAAGGCTATTCCCCTCACTCCTACTGGCACACTTGGTGTGGAGAAAGCTGTTGTGGTTTCTGGGGGTGTCGATCTTGCCGAAGTAGATTTTCGTACAATGCAGTCACGCATATATTCCAATCTCTATATTGTTGGGGATGTGCTCGACATCGATAGACCATCAGGGGGCTATAGCCTCCAACTCTGCTGGACAACCGGGTGGGTTGCAGGAATGCACGCGGGAAGTAATTCTCCTACTCCACGATTGTCGGTTCCCCATTCTCAAGAATAATAAAATTCGGCTTTGGTTCCGGAGCATTCGCAATAAGATCGAGAATGCGCTCCGGTGGTTCGTCCTGATGATCATCCGCAAGATGAAATGTACCAAAATGCATCGCGATAGATGTCTGCACCTTCAGATCACGATGCATCTGCATTGCCTCATCAGGAGAAACATGCACAGGACCCATGAACCATTGTGGTCGAAAAGCACCAATGGGCAATAACGCTAATCGCAATACCGGATAACGCTCATGGAGCTTCTGCACAAAGTCACCGTAGCCCGTATCGCCGGCAAAATAAATATTTCCACTTGGTGTTTCTATTACAAAACCACACCATAGCGTCCTGTTTCTATCTGAAAATGCGCGAGAGGAAAAGTGCTGTGCCGGCACACACACAATAGACATACCTTCGTGAACAATATCCTTTTCCCACCAATCCAAATCGATCGCGTTACGTACGCCATGTTTACGCAAGTAGCGAGTATTTCCGAGACCCGCATAGATTATTGATTTATTCCATTTTTTCTTTATGCGCTTGAGGGTTGTAATATCCATATGATCATAATGATTGTGTGAAATAAGCACAATATCAATCGGTGGTAAATCCTCGAAACGTACCCCAACAGGACGATAGCGTTTTGGTCCGATTCCAATAAAAGGACTCACGCGTTTCGAGTAGACAGGATCGGTAATAATATTTACTCCCTCAGTTTGAATAAGCATCGTTGCATGATTAATAAACGTAACGACAAGCTCGCTCCCAAGAACTCGCTCTCTTGGTTTTGCTGAAAAGCGATTTTCGCGTTTATACCACTTACTTGTCGCCCGATGTCTGACCCATTTCAAAAATAGCTTCCAATCATTATGCTCCATAAGGTGATCTCCGGAGGAAAGTCCGATACTATAAAACTTTTTTCCGTTAAAATGATCGGAAATATGTCCTTTGTATGGTCGCGCAGCAAGCCACCGATCGGCAAGGTACAGCAACACAAAATAGGCGATAATAAATGGAAACATGACGTATTAAAAATTATTATACATCAATTTTTCCTTTTTCGGAAAAAGAATACTGGAAAGNNNGAGATACTAGGGAAATATGCGTGGAAAGTTTTATACAACATCCGAAAAAGCTTGGGAAGGAATGCTTCATGCTATTGTCGGAGCAAAAGAAAGTATTTATCTTGAAATGTATATTTTTGACGGCGATACGCAGGGGTACGACTTTTTAAATGAGCTCGAAATTAAGGCGCGCGCGGGACTTCGAGTGATCATCATCCTAGATGCACTTGGAAGTAGCGCGCTCGCAAACTCGACGATTGAACGACTCAAAAGTGTTGGAGTAGAAATTTGTTTTTTTAGTTATTGGTTTCGTCGTACACATCGAAAAATGCTCATTATTGATGAGTATGTTGTTTTTCTCGGTGGAGTGAATATTGCAAAACAATTTGCAAAATGGAATGACCTGCAGGTACGCATTTCGGGACACATTGCACTGATTGCAGTGCAATCTTTTGCACGCATCTATCGAGAATGTGGCGGGAAAAATCCCACACTCATGTACGAAAGTGAGCCAAAACTTATTCGCCACGTACGTACATGGTTTATCGAAAGTGGTGTCCGTGAGAAATTCCATGGATTACGCACGCACTATGAAAAAAATATTGATGATGCCCAAAAAAGTATTTTTCTCATAACACCATATCTTATTCCTCATCCTTGGATGGTATCTCATCTGCATCGTGCAGTATTGCGCGGTGTTGCGATAACGATCATGATTCCTAAAAAAAGCGACTACGCATTCGTTGATAGAATCAATTATTATTTCGCTCATCAATTTGAAAAAATAGGTGTACGGTGCGTTCTTGGAAACCACATGAATCATGCTAAAATAATGCTCGTCGATGAATGTATCGGTACGATGGGATCACAAAATCTTGATATTCTTTCTTTTGATTGGAATGTTGAATCAGGAATTTTTTTTTCCGATAAGGGTATGATAAAAAAATTGAACACCATCGTGCATACGTGGATGAATGAGGCAGAAAGGTTCCCCGATGTTACCTACGAGCCGAGATGGTATGACATCGTTGTTGCCCATATTCTTCGCATGTTTGAACGAGGTAAATAAAAAATATATTCTCTGATCCCTCATTACTTCACGTGCATAAAGCAACAATAGCAAAAAATGATTTTGAATATATTAAGAAATTTATTTTACTTCCCCACCCTGAACCCATTCGTATGCTTCAGCTTCA
>DIZR01000044.1:3247-3951 GCA_002429425.1 Patescibacteria group bacterium UBA6023 | reverse complement strand
GAACATCTTCTTTTTCTTTTGCGGTCACTGCAAGTTGTTTTGCTTTAAGACGGAGTTGCCCTGCTACTACTGCCACTTTGTGTCTTATGCTTTCTTTATCCTTCGCAGTCACTGCAAGCTGTTTTGCCTTCAACCGAAGTTGTTTTGCTGTAACGGCTAGCTTACTCCTGGCATGTTCCTTTTTTTTGGCCAGCACCTTAAGCTTAAGAACGATATCATCTGATTTTGAGGTCTTGGTTTTGCTTATATTTCTTTTCATAAAATCCTGCATTTATTATCGATCAATAGAACCCCTAAAAAATCTTGCTTAATTAAGTGTTTGCTATGATTGCAGTATAGCACCTTTACCGTCTCATAAATTAACTAACTATCTTAAATATTTGTTAACAAAATATTGAAAGAAGCGTACTGCATGAAGAACTGGAGGGTAGCAGACAACACCACAAGAGTACTTCAAATCTCTCACCCTCCGCAATTTTTCGAAATGAACCCTTGACCATCACTTCAACACATTCCACATCCCTGGATCTTCTCCCCCATCGAATTTAAAGACGGCAACGCCACGCACGCCTAATTTGTGTGCGAGCGCAACTTTGTCAGCAATTGCTTGTGCATCGCTCCATGAAACATAGTTGAAAGGCTTTCTGGTTTCTATTTGCGCGCCTGCGTTTTCCGCGATAGAAGATGATGCGGTCTGTTGTTGT
>DIZR01000044.1:1998-3151 GCA_002429425.1 Patescibacteria group bacterium UBA6023 | reverse complement strand
GGAAAAACCGATCTCACTGGCACTATTGCGCAGAGGAGTGATGCGAAGTTGTGTTGCAATATCCGTCGCATATTTCAAATTAAAGGGCCAAAGCACATCATACTTGTAGCCGTCACCAGGAATCGGTGTCACGGTATATTCATAACCGTACGTGGGAACACCTATCACTATTTTATTTTTGTCGATACTCTGCATCGCCAAAGTAACCAAAGTCTCAACCCATGCTGAGTCCGCCACTGGCGCGTACGGTGCCAATCGTGCCTTGTTGAGACGTATATCTATTACTCCCTGATCGTATGCCATTATTTCCACGCGGTCACAATATTTATTCATCTGTACATAATCATTGGCATAGTCACTTGCATCAGGAGGTAGGGTAGCACCAGGATTATAGCGGTCTTCAAGTGGCATGCGTGCCTCAACAGTACAATAAACCCACTTCTTGCCCATTCGTTGATAGAGTCCCCGAAGAAAGGTTGAAAAATAATTTATCGTCTCATGCTTTTTTGCTTCAAAGTCGATGTCGATGCCATCAAAACCATTTTGCATTACGACATCTGCGATCTCCTGCTCGAGTGCAATACGCGACTTCGTGTTGCTGAGTATCTTGTGTATATTCTCACCATTTCCCCACAGCACCGTGGGGATGACCCTCACTTTCCTTTTGTGTGCTTCCGCAATAAAACTCATCCATGGTTCTTCGGTAATCTTGGCAGCGTCATAAAGCGTACCATTGTTTTTGACCGTGTAGCCAAAAGGCATCACGCTCGTGAGTTGCGCAAGATGTGGCATGACATCTTGCGTGCCTGTTGCGGTTCGCCAATATGGTATCCACCCTGAAAACTCGAGTGGGCGGAAATTATTCCCACTTATAAGCGCGACTTTGGTCTTTGGTCCGTAAATACCGTAACCACGCATGGAAGTATTCGCACAAGCGATACCTTGTGCACACTGAAATTTTTTCAACGCAACTTGGGTAAGTGTCCCAAAGTATCCGGTATTCTTTCCAGACGCAAGATACCCCTTGGCGATGAGCGCATTTTGAAGGGTCACAACGTCACCTCCCGAGAGTCCGAGCAAGAGCGAGCGTGTCGCCGCAAAGGCATTCCCAGGCACAAGAAAAAGGAGTGAAAAAAATATCGACAACGTAACT
>DIZR01000044.1:360-1814 GCA_002429425.1 Patescibacteria group bacterium UBA6023 | reverse complement strand
CCCGCCACACCGGCTTCGCAAGAGTTTCCATATGTTTTTCCATCCGCACCACAGACAGGATCGTACTGCGCAGTACATACCATTCCCGAAACCGGTTTGAGCGGTGGACACTCACTAAATTCACAGCGAGGCTCCGTACGCCCCACACTCGAGCCGTCAGGACATAATTTCGCTTCTTGCGTACACGCAATCGGCTCAACTGGCTTCGTCGGAGTAGGCTTTGGTGTTGGAATTGTCACTACGTCTTTTTTTGTTTCATTCACGGGATTTTCCTCACCTTGTGATGATCCCTCAAAAAGCGGATTTACACTCTTCACCCCCTGCTCCTTAATGGCATATTCCGAAAGTATTCTTAGTTCATATCGTATCATCACCTCTGCCGACCGTGCTTGCCCATACGCTTCGCCATATTTACCTAGAGTAAAAGCAATTTTTGCATTTTCGAGTATGCTTCCCGCCTGTTCCATTCCCACTTTCATACGATCACCAAAATCCCTCTTTGGTGTCTGACGCTCTATTGTCATGTTTGTCGAAATGCGTGCGGGCGTATTATCGATTCGTATCGGACCTGATTTTTGTGCACCGGATTCATCAATGGCAATTGCTGTTGGCCATGCATGAAATAGATCAATCGCAGATTTCAATTCACCGATTATCTCTTCTGCGCGATTAATTTGATCAGTTGCTTTTTGTTTAATATCTTTTTCTTTTCCCACAGCGATAACAACCGTATCCTGAATCTTCTTTTGCGCATCTTTCACTGCGTTCGTGATTAAATTAAGGGCGGTCTTATTTTCATACTTAACTCCAGCAACATGCTTCCGAGCATCTTCTTCAATGTATATCTCGGACTGAAATTTTTCTGCAATCTGATTCAGGAGAAGCGCGTGTTGCAATGTTTGTGCGTCTACTTTTTTAAGAAGTTTTTCAACATCAGGATTTTCAGAAGTATCTTTCATTTGCGTCAGTCGCTTTTGTAACAAATCCTCAGCGCCCAGATAATTTTTGAGCGCAATTGCAAGCGCATTCGCATCACGTGGATTTTTCTCCTCAACCTTGAGTGATTCTGCTGCTTTTTCGTTAGTAATACGAAGTTCAAGTTCTACTCTACTCAGTGCATTCCATGTGAACATTCGACTTATGTCTCTTTTCCACTCCTTAAAAAAATAAAATGAACTTGTCGGTAGCGTACCAACATCCCCTACTCCCAGATCAGTGCTTAGTATCATACTCGTACTCGCATCGCTTGCACTCGTAGCACCACCGTCGGGAAGAGTTCGAGCAATGGCCGGGACGGTGAGAAACGTAGCAAGCAGTATAAAAAACGATAAAAGTAGGATATATTTTTTCATACATTTAATAGTACCTCAAAACATAAGAAGTGTAATGCTCTTTCAGATCACTTCTCAGACAGAGTTGATTCCGTCGGCATTGGCGCAGGATTGGTTTTCACC
>DIZR01000044.1:0-153 GCA_002429425.1 Patescibacteria group bacterium UBA6023 | reverse complement strand
CTTCATATCTTTGTAATTGAGATACACCACCGCGAGAAGGAGTACGGTCTGGAGAAGTGGTATATTTATAATATTGAGCCCAACAAATGAGAGGAGTGTGTCAACGAGGAGAGGGAGGGTAATCGCGTGAAGACCGATACGATACGCAGTACC
>DIZR01000021.1:420-3859 GCA_002429425.1 Patescibacteria group bacterium UBA6023 | reverse complement strand
CCATAGCCTTAAGGTGGCACCTTGTATTATTTTTATAAACTAAATTTATGTATAAAAAAACCGATATGTTTTCACATATCGGCTGGTGCTGCGTTGCTACTTTTTTGGCTTTGAGGGATTGGCTGGCTCAGGCTTGGTACCGCTGTCATCATCCTGTTCACGGTAGTAGGGCGAACGTAACATGATTTACTCCTTAAATTACACAGTAACATTACTGTAATCCAAAGATTAGCATTAAGTATAAAAAAGACAAGTGCCTTTTTTTTGTTTTATTGATAGGATGAAAATAATGATGGATATGCTTAACGCTCAATTATTTATTCGAAAAAGCAAAACACTTACAAATGGATTGCGGGTTGTGGTTTTTGAGCGCCCGGGTGCACCCATCGCACTTTCTTTGCGCATACGTATGGGTGCGAGTTTTGACCCTGAGGGGAAAGACGGGCTTGCGCATTTTTGTGAACACATGCTCGTCTCAGGTACAGAAAAATTCCCCACAAAAGTGTTGGCTGCAAAATTTATTGAAAGACTCGGTGGAAGATTTTGGGCGAGTACGGGATTTGAGGATCTGGGTATCTATATGATGCTTGGAGACCCAGCTGATATTGGGAGTGGGATGATGCTTCTTGGGGAGTTTTCTACTCATTCATTATTTACTGATGAGGCGGTGGAAACTGAGCGTGGAGCAATTCTTTCTGAAATTCGTATAAAACATTCAAGTCCACAAAGTATGGCGAATGCACGATTGCATGATCTGATTTATGAAGGTGGGCCACTTGGGCGTATGATACTTGGAACAAAAGAGTCTGTTGCGCTTATCGCAAAAGAAGATGTTATCGCGTACTGCAAAGAACGATTAACAGCAAGCAACTCCGTACTCGTTGTTGTTGGTGGAATTTCTGCAGAAGAGGTTTTTACACTCGCAGAAGAAAACATAATTTTACCTCATGGAAGTAACACAGACGTATTGAATGACGGGAAGATGGTGACTCTTGGGGTTAAGCATCGAACTGTTCTTGAATTCCCTGGAATGGATGAAGTACATATTGCACTCGGATATGTCACCGTACCTTTTCTTTCTTCGGATGCTCCCGCGCTCCATGTTCTTGCAGAGCTCCTGGGTGGGGGTCGTTCATCAATCCTAACTGAACGACTACGCCACATTGAGGGCCTTGTCTATGGTATTTTTGCAAAAAAAGATGGAGAGGGGACTACTGGCGAATTTACCATAGAGACAAGTTCAAAAAAGGAAGACGTTGAAAATGTTCTCTCTATCATTAATGAGGAGATTTTGAAAATAGTTGAAGGAGGAGTGACAGCTGAGCAGCTTGATTTCGTGAAATCAAAATTACTTAAATCCCGAAGGCTCTACATGGAGACATCATATGAATGGATGGAAGAATATTCTGCGGGAATATTATATGATGTTGGGTATTCAGTTATTGAATTCGACAAAAATGTTTCTCGTGTCACAATCGAGGATGTTGTACGTGTTACAAAAAAATACCTTGAACCCTCAAGGTGTTTTGTGTCCCTTGCGGGAGGTATTGTTAAGTAAAAAATCAATCGAGATACTGAATGGGCTTTTGGGGCGGGGAGTGCTTGCGCCTGAAGAGGAAGAGGCCGTGCGCTCGGCGATCGGGTCTTCATTTGGACCACGCTTTCCGAAAGTAGACTTAAGGGACTCAAAGAAAAACGAGACAAGCGACAAAGTGTAGGCGAATCAAAAATCCAAGGTCTCGCCTTAGATACAAGACTACATAGGGTACCCCTATGCATCCAAGGTCCATCCTTGGATTTTTGATTGGGTGATGGGAGTGTGTGTTGGTGCGCTGAGTGGCAATGATGTATCATCAGTGCAATGAGAGTGATCACGCTGAATACGTGGGGTGGACGCGCGGGAAAGGAGAATTTGCTCGCCTTCTTTGCAAAGCATAAGAATGATACCGATATTTTTTGCCTGCAGGAGATATGGTCCGCATCATACGATCATTTAGACGGTCACCTCGCGGGCGGTGTCGAAGTGCATCATGATCAGATCATGACTTGCGGACTGCAGGATATCGCGATGATATTACCGAACCATGTGCCATTTTTTCGTCCGCACTTCATGGATAATTACGGTCTTCTCATGTTGGTACGCAAAAATATCACCGTGGTTGAGGAGGGGGAAATTTTTGTTTATAAACATAAGGGATATGTTCCTGATGGTGATGCTGGCAATCATGCGCGTAACATACAATATATCGTTATGGAGACGGCACATGGGCCGCTTACGGTCATTAATTTTCACGGACTTTGGAATGGAAAAGGAAAGACTGATACTGAAGACAGGCTGAAGCAATCGCAGAATATTCTTGATTTTATGAATGGCATTCCTGGCGAGCATATTTTGTGCGGTGACTTCAATCTGTTACCACACACGGAGAGTATCAAACTCTTTGAATCACGTGGACTGCGCAACCTCATTAAGGAGTATGATGTCACCTCTACGCGTACCTCTTTTTATACAAAGCCGGACAAATATGCGGACTATGTGTTCATGAGTGAGAAGATCACGGTTGAAAATTTTATTGTTCTCCCGGACGAAGTCTCTGACCACGCGCCACTTCTTTTTGATGTTGTGTAGTTTGTGCCGGAGTTGCCTCTTGATCAAGAATAATATTTGAAAATGAAAATTTTCTATTTTATTGACAGCACAAAATTCATGGTATTTAATTACCCTACGATGAAAAAAATTCTCACAGTAATTTTATCAATATTTTTTCCTATCATAGTTTTTGCCGCAGTAACTAACTTTGTTGCAAATGGCAACATCACTGTTTCTGGCGTCACCTTTGGTCTTACTACCGCCAACATGATCATTATGAATGGTTCCACTGCGGAGAGTTGGTCCTTCAATAATGGCGCCTTTACCGCAATAAATCCCGGGTCAGCTTTCAATGTCGGGTCATCAGATGCTTCAGTAAAGTCTATTCAGGTAACTTCTGGTTCGACAACTCTGGTGTGCAGTCAGAATACTACCCCGGGAACTTCTTATGCGACATTACCAACTACGCCAGGAACATATACCGTCTTACCATCGGCGACCGTCCAGTGCACGAGCTTGTGCGCCACGTTACCTAATACTGCAACATACAATACATTTCCTACTTGTGGAGCACTGAGTTGTAATAGTGGATATACACTTTCCGGTTCGGGTGCAAGTGCGACGTGCGTTACCGCATCAGTTTCGAGCGTAGTTCCAGTCTCCTATCTTTCGCAGGGAAGTTTGATTGTACCGACCACAACGACAATTTCCTCTCCTTCTGCGAATATTACGAATCCGACACCTCCAGTGGTCACACCCGTCGTAACTACAACCACAATAACTACCACTACTGCAGTAATTTTCACCGCATCGCTTCACTTGGGAAGTAAGGGTACGCAAGTTGTGCAA
>DIZR01000021.1:0-283 GCA_002429425.1 Patescibacteria group bacterium UBA6023 | reverse complement strand
TTGGTAAAGCATGGATTCCTTGTTATTCCCAAGAGAATCAGACCAGGGTATTTCTGGAAAGCGACCGAGAAGGCTGTCATGGCATACCAACAAAGTCTGGGACTGGAGGCGGTGGGGTATCTTGGACCGAAGACGCGTGCGGCACTTAACGCGGCACTTGCGGGAAGCGCAGGATCACTCACGCCCATAGGTGCAACCACCACAACAACAACAGTAGTGTTCACCACATTACTCCAATTGGGAAGTAGAGGTGCACAAGTCGTGCAATTGCAGAACTTTTTGG
>DIZR01000037.1:1797-2699 GCA_002429425.1 Patescibacteria group bacterium UBA6023 | reverse complement strand
CAATATCACAACAAACCTTACTACACGCCGCTTGTTTAAAAAAAAGAGCACGGCAATACTCGCAAAAAATGCGAGTGGTATCTGAATACCCTCACTAAATCTTCTCTGCAAATCAGGAAAAAAAGGATTATAAAGTAAGAGAAATACCACCGCAAGCCAAACAAGGAAAAACAATTTTTCTCGAGAAATGGTACTATGAGAAAAATAAATACCAATACATGCAAAAAATAATAAAATACCAAGACCAAATATATATGAAAACAATATCGGTGATGGAGTAAACATTTGTGTGAAATACCACATGGACAGTCCTTCATCATTTGCAAGCACGGTGCTTTGCCAAATAACAGCAGGGAGTGTGAGCGCAAAAGTCCACAATACATTCATAAAAAATTCAAATTCCCCATAGAGAATGATGCGTGCAATTGAATAAACAAGAATAATTCCCCCCAATAAAATCACGTCATACGAGTGAATAAGTGAAAGCGTGGAAAGCAGACCTGCACAAAAAACAACCGCCAACCAATTGCGCTTATGAAAATTTTTTAATACAACAATAGCAAAAAGAAGTACGAGTGATAATGAAGCAACATTAAGTACGGAGAGATAGAAAGAAAAAAACATATTTATCTCGGGCATCCAAATATCGGCAGAAATCTTCCCCAAAAAAGACCCAAAACCCGCAGTACTTACCAAAAGCAAGAGTGCGACTCGTCGTTCTTGAATCTTTTCGGTCATCAATGAATAAAGTGCATACACAAAAAAACAAAACACCGCAATAAAAAAAATACGAGCAAGATGATAAATGACTGGGGCAGATATTGCAAATAATTTCGACAAAAGTCCCAGTAACAAAAAAATAGGATGAAACAAAAATCCCCCCTGATATTCTGGTGCATAGA
>DIZR01000037.1:1485-1751 GCA_002429425.1 Patescibacteria group bacterium UBA6023 | reverse complement strand
CCCTGATATTCTGGTGCATAGAGATTGCGCATGAATATCGTGCCATTTTCAGCCTGAGTAATCCATGAAAGATAACTATAGTAATCTCCGGGAAGAAAATATGATGCACCAAGATATTTACCTGATGTGACTGAATGATATCCCCAAAAATATGGTAACGAAGTTACGATAATTAATGTGATTGCAACTGCGCTCACAAAAAATAATTCTTTGCGTGCTAAATTTAAAAATTTCATTATCTCAGTTGAAACGATTCATTACAATAT
>DIZR01000037.1:0-1387 GCA_002429425.1 Patescibacteria group bacterium UBA6023 | reverse complement strand
CATTACAATATCACGCTTTTCAGTAAACACCGCCGGTAATGCACTGGCAATTTCTCTTGATATTTTTTTCAACACAACTAATTCACTTTCTCGAAATTTTCCAAGAACAAATTTTATTACCGCTTCCTCCCCCTTTGGTTTTTTGATCGTTCCGTCATCACGCGTTGGAGCAATTCCCACACGAATACGAATGAACTCTTTTGTCTTGAGTCTCGCGATAATTGACTCAACACCATTGTGCCCTCCGGAATTGCGGTTCCATGATATTTTCCATGTCCCAAGAGGAAGATCGATATCATCATAAATAACAATGAGTTGTGCTGCCTGCGGTGCGCTCTTCACCAGTGTTATAAGACTTCGTCCCGACTCATTCATGTAGGTTTCCGGCTGAAGCAAAAGGAGTTGGGTATCATTAATTTCTCCAGCAGAAGCCAGCGCATTATATGTTTTCATGAACTTCCACTCAGAAAGCGCGGATATGGCATGAAATTCATCAAGCACAATACGCCCCGCATTGTGACGAGTCTTTGCATATTCGCCACCAGGATTTCCGAGTCCAACAATTATCCATTTCATTTTAGTATTGTAGCGTAAAAACTATTTTTTTACAGTCCCAAGCGAAGCGAGTAAGGACGGGAGTCGCTCACGAATACGAAACATTGCCACGATCGCTCGAAGTCCATCTTTTACTGTAGAAAGTTTTGACCTTCGCAGAGGATACCGATGCTCATCCCACGTAACAGGAACCTCCTCGATAGGGATCTGGAGATGCTCAAGAAGTGCAATAAATTCTAGATCTGCAAACCAAGTATCTTCACGCGTCGCGAGCATGATTCGGATATTATGTCTGCTCATTACCTTGAGCGGGCATTGGGTGTCACTCGCATGAATCCCCGCGATAACCCGTGCAAGGATATGAAAAATTCGCGAACTGCCGATCCTCCACCACTCACGGCCTGGCATGACACTTTTTGGGTGATGACGAGAACCGATAACGACTGAATCGGGATGTGTCTCAACTTGGCGTATTGCAGAAATAATTTCATCAGGTGGTACGGAGAGATCCGAATCAGTAAATCCAATAATTTCTCCCGTTGCACTTCGAAATCCTGCGCGCAACGCGCGACCCTTTCCTTTTTCAATAAGGCGGATTGCACGCACGCGTACATCCCCAATTGATTCCACTGCCAAGATAGTGCCGTCAGTCGATGCATTATCCACAACAATTATTTCCCAATCATGAGAAATATTTTCATCAAATGACTGAGCGAGTAAACGCACCGTTTGCACAATAACCGGTTCCTCATTATACGTAGGAATGATGAGTGAGATTTTCATAATTTTCTATCTGGGTGACCTCATGCGTATAATTTGATATTATTCACTA
>DIZR01000002.1:7697-9351 GCA_002429425.1 Patescibacteria group bacterium UBA6023 | reverse complement strand
GGCAGTGACGCTTACTGAAAGAAGTTGCCGCTCTTTGTCAAAGTGGCTAGTGAGATAAGGTCTCGACATTATCTCATTGGTGTTGATCAGTGGAATCATGCTATCTGCACTCCCGTTCATCGGATACTGCAAAATGACGCTTTTTGTTTTTGGATCAAGCATTGCAATGCTTCGCAGTTCCTTACTGTGACGATTCATTTCATCACTGAACATTGTGGTAAGTTGTTCCAGTGCGAGGCTTCGTTCTTTTTCAGTCACTTGAGTATTTTCGATGCGCTCGAGCGGTTCAAGAAGACTGCTTAATGACGCGATTCCCGCCACCTCATCTTTTCTTTCGGTGATCCACGAAATCATCATCTCGCCCTTTAGCGAGGTGATTGCTTCAGCATTTCTAATTGCGACGGTGTTGAGTGTATCTCTCCCATACAAAATTCCTAAAAGCCCAATGAGTGCGAGGGGAAGTATTATCCCCAAAAGAAGTCTCACGATGACACGTTGAATGCCATATTGACTCTGAAGTAATGAACGTATTTGCATGAGTTTATAATAGCAGATTCAAGAATATTTCGCCTTGTAATTGTGGACAAAAAATCCCCGTACCGGGGATTTTAATTTAGAGAATATCTTCGTTCTGTGTTATTTCGAGTAGCTTTGCTATTGAGACATTAAGTTTTCCATTTCTATTTGGAATAATAATATCAAAAAAAGAAGATTGTTCACGCTCAGACTCAAATTCCGCAAGACGACGTATGGTGGATTTTTGGGAATCACCACGTAACACCAATCGATTGCGAATATCATTTTTAGAGACATCGATAAATATGCTTGTTGCATTTGGATACATCTCAATGAGCGATTTCGCCCCTTTTGTATCAACAATTGCAAAGGCAATATTTGCCAATGAAAGTGCGATTTCGATGTCTTTTTTGCGTGTACCGTAGTGTTTCCCGTAGTTTAATTCATATTCAGCAAATGCACTTGCATTCCTCTGTTTTTCAAATTCTTCATTACTGAGAAAAAAGTAATCGATACCATCCACCTCAGGAACCCCATTATTCATTCGTGCTGCCCGTGTTGTGCAGGTAATAATGCGTCTACCAACATTTTGTGCAAGGACTCCTGCGACAATGCTCGATTTACCACTACCGGACACCCCAGTAACAATGATCAATTTTTTTTCCATCTCACATACTCCTTTTTTATGTCTGCTATTGTTATAGCCCTAGAGAGATGATGAGACCAGTTGCGTATTTCTATTTCTGTGGTAAAGTAAAATCATCACACAGTTCCTTGTAAGGTAGCTATAGGGTTGCAAAGTTTCTTTTCCCCCGCAAGACATATTTCTTTTTGTGAACAATATGGTTCGCTGTCTTTCGGGGGGGAACGGATCCGATTAGTGATCCACTGTCTTTTGTCGAAAAGGCTTCTCCCCATAAACGAACATCGCTTATGGGAATCTTCAAGGCATTGGGACTGGGTCTTACGATCGTTATCCTGAAGCTCCTTATGCCAGACGTTATGTCTGGACTTGAGGGGACCCTCGCTTCGTTCTTTGGACTTACCCAATCACTGCTGTCGCATGCACAGTCGACACTGAATGGGTGAGTATTCGTTCTTTCTTGTATCAAAACCCGCCATAATGGCGGGGTTTTTG
>DIZR01000002.1:2260-7575 GCA_002429425.1 Patescibacteria group bacterium UBA6023 | reverse complement strand
GCCATAATGGCGGGTTTTTTGCATTGTAAAACTATCTTATATTAAATTAAAAATATGTTTTGAGCCTGGGAGTATGTTGTCAGCAGTGACATCATTAGGATAGAGATCGTACAGGATGCGTATGACACCCCGATGTGTGACGAGCATTAGTGTATGTTCATTGTGTTTTTGTAATGAGTCAATAAATTGTTGCACACGTTTGGTAACATCTTCCACTGACTCACCATCATAGGGACGATAATCATAGTGACCCTCGAGGTCGGCTAATACAATTTCGGGATCTATTTCACTGCGTTTTTTTCCTGATAGCGTTCCGAAGTCGCGCTCGATAAGCATCGGGGTAAATATAATCGGGACATGAAAGCGTTCATTGAGAATTTCCGCCGTTTCCTTTGTGCGCAGAAGAGTGGATGCGTAAATAATCTCTGGGGCAATAAGTAGTGTGTCACGAAGTTGCATGATCTCCATTTTCCCCGTTTGATTGAGTGGCAGATTCGGACCGCGCGAACCTTGCATACGATCTTCCTTGTTCATGTTCGTTTCTCCGTGGCGTACGACAATGAGTTTCATCATTGGAACAGTATACCATTGGAAAATGATAAATTAAAAATAGGACATATCTCGTCTGTTGCTTTGCAAATGCGCCGCATTCGCGTAATGTGTATTCATGAAAAAGATATTTGAGATGGTTGCAGAGAGAATTGCTCATGATGGAGCAGCAGAAGGACAGCATGAAGGAAAACCCGTGCGTGTGCACGGAATGCTTCCTGGCGAGAATGCTATTATTGAAGCCACAAAAAAGCATGGAATATATATTGGCGTGATAAAAGAGTTAATGAGCGGCTCTCCTTCACGAAAGAATCCTGAAGAGACGCACTATCTCTCGTGCAGTCCCTGGCAGGTAATGGATTACCCACTTCAACTCGCGTTGAAACATGGAATACTCACATCGTTGTTCTCCTATTATGAGGATGCACCGAAACCAACATTTGTGCCTACAGAAAAATTTTACGGATATCGCACGAAAGTGGAATTTAGTTTCACTGATCGGATCTCAGGTGCGGAAGGTGAGGAGAGTACTCCACTCCCGCTTTCGCTCGCATTCCATGAGCGCGGTGGAGGAAGTCGGAGGCTCGCGCTTCCGCGCGGGTGCGCGCTCGTTTCCGACGGAATGAATCGTGTGGCACTGGCTATTTGCGAGAAGTTACGCACACTCGGATATACCACTGCAGATTTGAAAACACTCGTGGTGCGCGAAAGTAAATCGATGGGGAAAATGCTTGCGATATTGTATGTGAAACGCACTGATCTTCCGGAATTTCCCGTTGACGATATCGAGGGACTCACGGGCTTTATCGTATTTCACTCTACCGAAAAATCTCCCGCATCGGTTGCGACCAAGGAACTCTGGCGTGTGGGGGAGGATGTATTACATGAATCAATATGCGGAATGGATATTACCTACTCATGGGATTCATTTTTCCAAAATAATATTCCCGTTTTTGAAACTGCGCTCACGGAAATGAGTAAGGCAATGCCTGTAAATGCAAATGTGCTTGAGCTATATTCCGGGGTGGGAACAATTGGTTTGTATCTCGCGAAACATGCATTTCATGTGCATGGCGTAGAGATCATTCAGGCTGCCGTTGATGCTGCGCAAGTGAATGCCGAGCATGCAGGACTCACGAATTACGTTGCGGAATGTATCCCCGCAGAAAAGATGGATGCGCGACTCCTTGATAAGCGCGACGTACTTGTGCTCGACCCGCCTCGCTCGGGACTCCACCCCAAGGTTATCAAAATGATCCTCGAGAAACAGCCACCAATGATTGTCTATTTGTCCTGCAACCCTGAGACTCAGGCTCGTGACTATTCATCACTTAAGGAATTTTATAAGATTGACCGTATCACCGGTTTCGACTTCTATCCCGAGACACCACACTCAGAGTCACTCGTCATATTGAGTTTACGCGCGAAATAAGGTAGATTACTCACATATGGCAAACAAAAAAGAAAAAGTATCCCAGCGCAAGAAGGCAGCACGCGCAGGAAAAGACATTGGTGCTCGTCATCGATAAAAAATACCCCGTCATGATTTGTGATGGGGTATTTTTTTCTGCAATTTTTTATCCAAGGGGAGTCCTTGGATAATGCTTATTGCTTACGTAAAACAAGAAATCGCACCTGGTCGTATTGATCGAGCCAGAATTCGTATCTCCACGGAGTTCCGACCAAGAGCTCGGTGATCCATTCGCGCTGATGGGCATCACATTCAACGTAGAATGTTCCGCCATGGTTTAAGAATTTTCCACCCTCATTGATGATGATCTTTACGTAGTCGAGTCCGCGATCTCCGGCAAAGAGTGAGAGATGCGGTTCGAAGTTGACGACACTCTCATCCATCTCGGGAATTGCTTTTGGGTCAATGTATGGAGGATTTGCGAAAATCGCATCGTATGTACCTGTGAGCCCTTCGAGCGCATTTCCGGCCCAGCACTTCGCACGTGATTCCTCAACGTCGTTGAGGTGTACATTGATACGTAACTGTTCTGTAAGCTTGGGGTCGAACTCGCTCAAGTCAACGGTTGCATTGGGGAGGTGCTTGAGTAGTGCAACGCCGATACATCCGGAGCCGGAAAATGTATCCGCAAGTCGCAAGGTTTTTTTGCCGAGCGCATTCAATTCGCCGACCGCGCGCTCGACCCAAAATTCGGTCTCGGGGCGGGGGATCATTGGATGCAGTGAAACATCGATCTTACAATCATAAAATGGAATCCAACCGATGACGTAGGCTAACGGTTCACCTCTTTTGAGCCGTTCGACATCAGCCTCAAATCCCGCGGATTTTTCACCATGATATTTTTCCTTCAGAAGCCAATCGACTTCCATCGGATTGAGTGGGGGAATTGCCATGTGAGCCAGTGTAGCGATTTATCACATTTTTGCAAACATCGCCCATACCGCTATACTTTGAGTACTCCTCGTCGTTCAATGGATAGGATGCGTCCCTCCGAAGGATGCGATGCAGGTTCGATTCCTGCCGAGGGGATTTTATTTCCAGAGGAATGCGTCTATCGTGATGTAAATCAGGTAGATTGCAATAAGGAAGATGCCGACCGTACGGTGGGAGAATCGGTTGAGGAGGAATACCGACATTGTCGCGAGTACGGCAAACGCAACAGGAATAATAAGTATTGACGGGAGAATACTGATTGGCTGGATCAATGCAACGAGACCAAGAATCCCTAATGAGTTGAAAACGTTGCTTCCAAGTAGATTGCCAATTGCAACGGAATTTTGTTTTGTACGAATTGCGATGATTGCGGTTGCGAGTTCGGGAATGCTCGTACCGAGCGCGACGATAAGCGAGCTGAGTAAAAATAGATTTATTCCAAACGCGGATGCGAGCGTTTCGGCACTTTCGGTAAAAGTGTATCCTGCGACGACGAGCATTCCAAGACCAATGACAAAATTTAAAAAATTTCCATCCTTTGCTTTTTCTTCATCCTCGCTGTGTTGCTCTTTGATGAGCCAACGCACCCATAATGCAAAGATAAGTATCATAATGACTCCATCGAGTTTTGAGAGAATCCCATCGGCCCCAAGGATGAGTACGAGGATGGGAGCTCCTGCGGTAATGAGGATGTCTTTGGTGCGGATAGATTTTGCAGTGAACGCTGAGGAAACAAAAATAAGAAATATTCCAAGAATAAGTCCGATATTTGCAATGTTACTCCCCAAAATATCCCCGAGTGAAATTTCTGGAAGGCCACGAATAGCAGAACTCACTCCGACAAAAAGTTCGGGTGATGATGTGGAAATAGAGGCAATTAGTAATCCTGCGGTAATCCCAGAAAGACGGAACATTTTCTGAAATGCTCCAACCCCACGGATGAAAAAATTCCCTCCCGCCCATGCGACAAAAATGGAAACCAGTAGAAGGATTATGGAAAATATCATAGACATAGACTTAGTGTGACATATTGAGTAAAAATTTCAAATAGTGATATTCTGAATAAGTAAGTGAGTATAGTTGGTTATGTATATGATGAATGATAAATTAAAACAATGAAAACAGAAGATGAATGGAAGGAAGAGTTAAGTCCTGAGGCATACAAGGTGTTGCGTGAGAAGGGAACTGAGGCGCCGGGGAGTGGAGCATTACTTCATGAGAAACGCGAGGGGGTGTATAAATGCGCCGCGTGTGGAAATGCACTTTTTGCTTCTGATGTGAAATTTAATTCAGGGACAGGTTGGCCAAGTTTTTCACAGGCTATTCCCGAAAGTGTGAAGTATGTGAATGATGAGGCGTACGGTATGGAGCGCACCGAAGTGCTTTGCGCAAAATGCGACTCGCACCTCGGACACGTCTTTAATGATGGTCCGACGGAAACGGGGAAGCGCTACTGTATGAATTCGATATGTCTCGATCTTGAAACAAAAAAATGACTATGCGAGGGATAAAAAAGATATTCAAAACGAAGCCTACTATCGAGGGTGCAGGAGTAAATCTGAATCGTGGTTTTGGGTTCCATGAAATTCCGGAGTTTGATCCATTTTTGCTCTTCGACGATTTCAGTGGAGAGAATGTTTCTGATTATATTGCAGGATTCCCGTGGCATCCGCATCGTGGTATCGAGACGGTCACATACGTGTTGCATGGCGCTGTCGAGCATCAGGACAGTATGGGGAATAAAGGTGTGATTGGCACTGGCTCTGTGCAGTGGATGACGGCAGGAAGTGGAATCATCCATCAGGAAATGCCGAAGGAATCTCCAGGTGGACTTGCAGGTTTTCAGTTGTGGGTGAATCTTCCTGCGAAGAATAAAATGATGCCACCGCGCTATCAAGATATTCTTCCACATGATATGCCGGTAATCGAAAAAAATGGTGCTCACGTGCGTATCATTGCGGGGAATTTCGAGGGAGTGGAAGGACCCGTGCGTGACCTCATTGTAAGTCCGACATATTTTGATATTACGCTTGATGCGGATATGACTTTTGTTCAGGATTTTCCAGTGGGACATACGGTGCTCATGTATATTATTTCTGGAAGTATTGTTGAGGAAAATAATTCAGTAGTTTCGTCGGGTAATATTGTGCTCATGGGAGATGGAGACAATTTTTCGTGTACCGCAGGAAAAAGTGGAGTGCGATTTCTGCTCATCGCAGGAAAACCGCTTGGCGAGAAAGTTGCATGGCATGGACCCATTGTGATGAATACACAAGAAGAACTTGCGCTCGCATTCGAGGAATACCAAAACGGCACATTTATAAAGTAGGCATAAAAAAACCACACATGATGTGTGGCGTGT
>DIZR01000002.1:0-2199 GCA_002429425.1 Patescibacteria group bacterium UBA6023 | reverse complement strand
CACATGATGTGTGGCGTGTTGCGATTGAAACTAAAAAACATTTTCCATATTTTCATTGAAGGAGAAATTTGATTCTGCTTCTTGAACAATCCGTATCATTTCTTCAGAAAATGCAACAGAATAACGAAGAGTAATGAGTTCTCTCATGCTTGTGCAATTATGCGCAATCGCACGCACGGTTTTTTTGCATATTTTTGTCTTGATCAATTTGCGATCAACCAATTCTTTGAGTAGAAGATAACGTTTTTTCTGCGTTGTTGCTTCCTTGAGTTGGACATCATATTCATGGGTGAATTCCAGTGATTCTGCGTAAGTGATGCGGTGAAATCCCAAGACATCCGCATTGTGGTAGACGTTTGCGAGTGTGAGGTTTGGAACTGTTTGCAGGTGCATTTACTTCTCCTTTTTGAAGAACAACACAAAGATATGTGCAACTGTACTTGAAAATTGGATTTTGTCAATTTTCTCGTTGGAATTATCTGAAGCTGACTGGGATAGATACGGAGCTGTCGTTTTCAGCTACACCCGATGGATTGTCGCGTTTCAATATGAGTACCCCGCTCGTTGCAGTGGTATTTGTCCAGGTGAGCAATGCATTGAATGGAACAAATTCTTTTGTCATCCATTCCTTCGTCGTAGTCGCACTACTTGTTGTTGCAATAGTTTTACCTTCTGAATCTCGAAGCTCGATAGGAAATGTTCCTTCAAAATACCACATTCCTCGTGCTTCGCCGGAGATGGTGAGCGGGCTTTTTATGAGAGTGTTTGGTATTGGTGAGGTGACTATGATCATAGACTCAGTTGAAGAGGAAGTTGGTGCTAATGGTATAGGACTTTCCTTCGATGAGGTGGTTGCGATAATCCCGATACTTGGTAGTACAATTGACGTATTTGGTTGTGTCGTGATGGTGTATGTATAATATGCGACTGCGCCGGTAACCAGGAAAAGTGAAATCCCACCAAAAAGATATATGCGATTATTCATAAGATGAGTATATCAGAGGATTAACCTTGAGGTATACACAGTATAAATGTCGACAGTGTTTAATGAGGCATTGCACTGTATATTGTAAGGAAATTCTCAAAGTGTTATAATTACTCATATACTAATATACATTTTATGCGACTTACTATCAAAGGAACGAATATCGAACACACGAATGCAATTGATTCATACGTGACGAAGAGTATGTCCGAGCTCGAGGGTGTCCTTGAACCAAAAGAAAAAAGTGAGATCGCACGTATCGATATTGGAAAGACTTCGAAACATCACAAGGAAGGAAAGGAGCTTTTTTATGCGGAGATTACCTTCCATGTAAAAAAGAAAGATTTTCGCGTGGTAGCAAATTCGAGTGATCTTTATACTGCTATCGATAAAATGAAAAGCACCATTATTCGTGATGTAAAAAAACATCACGCACAAGTTCGTGTATTAAAACAAAAGGGTGAAAGGGAGCTAAAGCGCCGTATTACGGGTGCATAATTTCCTTATGTTGAGAAGGAAGCTCACTTTTGAGGAAAAAACATTTTGGGGAACACTCATTTTTGCAACAATTGCAATTGGTTACTTGTTGGTTTCTGTTATAGAAAATTCGACACGAGAGGATAATGGGTACTCACAGCTGAATCATCAAAGCCGTGCGGTAAAATTTGTTGTTATCGATACATCGATGGGTCAGATACGTATCACACTCATGCGCGCGCAGGCACCGGTGACCGTGAATAATTTTGTCTCACTCGCACAATCAGGATTTTATGATAAGACAAAATTTCACCGTGTGGTGAAAGGTCTTCTTGTGCAGGGTGGTGATCCACTTTCTCGTGAATCAGATCGAGAGCTATATGGAACAGGAGGTCCAGGCTATGTGTTTGATGATGAGATTCATGGTGCGGTAATGGAGCGTGGTGTTGTTGCAATGGCGAACCTGGGACGCCCCAAAACGAACGGGAGCCAATTCTTCATTTTGGTCGCGGATACTGCGCCACTCCTGGATGATAAATACACGATTTTTGGCAAGGTGATAAATGGAATGGATATCGTCGATCAAATAAGTAATGTTCCTGTTGATACAAAAAAAATTCCTATTAACCCAATTACTATAGATAACATAAGCATTGAATAATATATATAGGAGCGTGAAGCATGAGTATCATTCAATGTCCGCCCTCCTCGACGCACTTGCACCTGTCTCTTATACA
>DIZR01000031.1:832-2872 GCA_002429425.1 Patescibacteria group bacterium UBA6023 | reverse complement strand
GAGCATTGCGTTACGATGGGATTCACATTTACCACACGAGTCTTCGTATCACCTGCGAGTCCTTGTGAATCTTTCACATTATAAATCACCGCATATGTTCCCGTTGCACTCGTGTTGACATTGTTCGTTGCAATAATCTGTGGAGTGATCGTGCCATCCTCTTGGTCAAACGCGGTTGCACCAGGATCGGTGAAAACGGTACCAATAGTAATATCAAGTGGATTTGCACCGAGCACCGTGATGATTGGTTTATTATTTTCACTATTGTCATTTGGGCTATCACATCCCGTATCTGCAGGGTAATCGATCTTGCCGTCACCGTCATTGTCTTTGCCGTCGGAGCATTGTGAGGCCACAATCACTGTGCGAGTTTTTGTTGGAGCAGCAAGTCCCTGGGAATCTTTCACATTATAAGTGATAGTATAAGTTCCTACCGTCGAAGTACTGACGCTACCACTTTTTATGATGCTTGACGTAATATCACCATCCTCAGGATCATTCGCCGTTGCTCCCGGATCAACAAACATCGTCCCGACCGTCATCGTCATTGGATTATCGCCCACAATGGTGATCACTGGTGGATTATTTACCGGTGGTGGTGGAGGAGGAGGAACATCACATCCCTCTCCAGTCAATCCAACATGAAGCTTATAGAGCAATCCTGCCGGATTTAATTGTGCGCTTGACCCTGCTAATGCCCAGTTCTTTACGGTAAATGAAATGGTATTTGAACCAGAATGAAGAAATGATGCAACATCGTAAGAATCTTTTCCTTCTTCGAAATAATTAAACTCCGTATTGTCTGCACCAACCGCTGTTCCATTAATAGAAACGGTGTAAGAATTATCTGCCGCAACAACGAGTGTCGATGACGCAACGACTCCAGACAAAACAAATTCTTTTGCAAACGTCGTTGATTCATTCTGCGTTGGGTGTTCGACGAAAAATGTTTTCCATATCCATGTTGCTCCGGGAATATGTGCCGTCCAGCGTGGATTCATATTGTATGTTGAAGTTGCATAGATCGAACTACCGATAACATCAATGTGATTCGTAGCATCCGAAACAACATCAAGTGCACAGACGGCTCTAGGTGGCGGAGGAGTGTTGCAATCCTGCACGCGGAGGGAGATGACAAGATCATTGTAATCACTGTCGGTGACCCCCTTTGCAAGATCCTCAAACGCGATAATATATTCATCAGCGGAAGGATGATACACGAGTGCGTGTTTCATCAGATCGACATTCAATGATTGCGCTGTCGCAAAAAGAGCACGAGTCAAATCTGCCTTCTGTGTATCGATACCAAATCCAAATGATGCTCCAGTAGGAACAATAAATGTTTTTGTCTCTCCCTGCCCAAGAGATAGGGTTGAGGGAAATGCAGTATGCACACCGTAACGAAATACCGGCGTAAAGCTGCTTGTCGCGCTTCCTGTATAATATCCAAATACTTCCGAATTGCCGGCATACTTACCAAGCACCTTCACTTCGATCATCGCGGGGTTACTCTGCGCAAGGTTCCAGTGATCAATATTTGTTTGATCATTAAGAACATTAAGTGTGTAGCCTGATTCTATTAAAATTTTCTGAAGTGATTTTTCAGTGCCAACTGATACAGAAATCTTTGGAATAGCAGGATCGGCAGGTGTTTCAACGGGGACGACACACTGATTCCCAATATCTTTCTTTTTTGCATTGAACGCAACGCAGTAGTATTTCGCGCCCGGAGTAGGTCCGGTAATACGATCATAGTTATCATAATTAAGTACGTCATTGGAACAATACATCTCCGCACTATTCGGGTTATCGTTCGAAGGATGAGCAGAATCAAAAGTAAAAGGAATGTATCCGTTCTGAAGGACTTCGCGCACCCAAAGACTGGTGGCGCCCTCAAGTGCAGGAATCTCAACTCTCGTTAGGCCATTCCCATCTGTTGGACCAAATGTTCTCCAGCCGTCATATGCAAGTTCAGTGTTTGTTCCTTGTCCTTTAGAACCATCTGCCTCACCAACAAAACTTCCACTTAAATCTTGCACA
>DIZR01000031.1:0-734 GCA_002429425.1 Patescibacteria group bacterium UBA6023 | reverse complement strand
ATCTTGCACACCCTTTTTTGTGTTTGCGGTATTATCACCAAATCCCCACTGGAACTTCCAGTCAGGAACAAAATGACAACCTGAGTGCGATGCAACATAGTCCTCTGCGGTTGATGACATAATATCAGGTCCACCATTTCCCCATTTAGGAAGCATCGATACATCGTCACAGGCAATCTTCTGTGCAACGATAGTAACGGGTGGTGGGACAGTTTCCGTTGAAGGAGTACAGTTGACCGATGCGGATGCAATTGCCTTTGCAACGACACTTACACCATCATTCAGCGCAACTGATCCTGTTGCGCTGGCATTTGCGGTTGCACTACCAGTCCCCGTACATGTAGTACTCGCTTTCGCACTCACGAGCGATGTATTAATAATACTCAAAATACCCGCAAGTGTGTCGAGAGTTGGAGTCGTTGTCGGTGTTCCTTCCGGAAGAGTATATGAGATAGCAATATTGTCTGTTGAACTTGCAACAGCATAATGTGTAGTCACCCCGGAATTTGAAACATCAACCGTTACATCAGCATATGCAATAAGTGGCATTATTCCAGCGCCCTGAAATATCATAGAAAACATAAGCAACCAAGCAAAAAGCTTTTCCTTGTATGTTTTCTGTCCCTTTTTTGACATAAAAATATTTTGCATAAAAAATGATAATAACGAATGAATAAACTTTATAATGATAAATAATGTAAATAAACAAATAGGTAATTGCCACCTCGTTATAT
>DIZR01000013.1:5307-5961 GCA_002429425.1 Patescibacteria group bacterium UBA6023 | reverse complement strand
TAGTATAACAATATCCGCGCTATATTGTGATAGCGCGGATATTGTAAAAAATGTCTATTCAAATGTTACTTTTTTGGGAACTCTTTTTGATAGAGTGCAATTGATTTCTCAACGTCACTTTTCGCAGAATCGGCATTGCGCCAGGCTCCCACTTCCACTTTTTTCATTTGCAGATCCTTATATACAGTAAAGAAATGCTTTATCTCATCAAGAATGTGTGGTTCAAGATCACTAATATCCTTGGTATTTTTCCACCTTGGGTCAGAGGTTGGGACTGCGAGTATTTTTGCGTCACCTGCTCCTCCATCGATCATGTCGAGCACTCCAATGGGGCGAGCTTCAACGAGGCAACCGGGAACAAGTGGCTCAGCCCCGAGTACGAGTACGTCGAGTGGATCACCGTCATCCCAGAGCGTTTGTGGGACAAAACCGTAATTTGCGGGATAGTGCATCGGTGAATACAGTACACGGTCATATTTGATTAGTCCCGTGTCTTTGTCGAGTTCGTATTTTACTCGTGAAAGCATTGGGATTTCTATAATTACATTAAGTCCGTCTTTATCGCCGTAGACGATGTCATGCCATAGATTCATAAATTAGCGTATGTTTAATGATGATAAATGATAAAAAATTGAATGATGAATTAATTATTCC
>DIZR01000013.1:0-5186 GCA_002429425.1 Patescibacteria group bacterium UBA6023 | reverse complement strand
CATGTTTTCTTCAACAACTGATTCATCCTCAGAAGTTTCTTCTTGGGTTGTTACTTCTTCGCTTGGCATTCCGATCGAGTCGGAGGCGATAAATTCAGCGACTTCTTCCTCCGGGGTTTGTGCGACTGTTGGTACTTCAGTTTCCTTTGTAATTATCTCACCGAGCACTTCTTTCCCACCATCAGTTGATTTGATATCGATACGGAAACCTGTGAGCTTCGCTCCAAGGCGAACATTTTGTCCTCCACGCCCAATTGCAAGCGAGAGTTGGTCCGGGGTTACCTCGACGGTTGCCTGGCGATCTTCCTTATTTACGAGAACACTACGTACTTTTGCTGGAGATAGTGCATCGGAAATAAATTTTTCAATATCCGCAGACCATTCAATGACGTCAATTTTTTCTCCGCCAAGTTCAGAAATTACCGTCGCAACACGTATGCCACGCTGTCCGACGCAGGATCCGACCGGATCGACGTGCGCATCGTTTGAATGTACCGCAATCTTTGTGCGTGAACCTGCTTCGCGGGCAATCTCTTTGAGCTCCACTACTCCTGTTGAAACTTCCGGTGCCTCAACGGCAAATAATGCACGAACAAAATTTGGATGTGCACGGGAAAGACGAAGGTTAATGCCTCGCGGTGATTCTTCGACGGAATAGAGATAGCTACGAATGCGCTCACCGGTGCGATAGCGTTCTCCGGGAATCTGGTCCTCGTACGCAAGAAGTCCCGTTGCGCGACCAAGGTCAATAAAAATGTTTCCACGTTCGATGCGCTGGACAATTCCACTCACGATTTCTTCACCCCGCTCAGCAAATTCATCTAAGACTGATGATTTTTCTGCTTCACGTATCTTTTGGATAATGACTTGCTTTGCAGTCTGTGCAGCAATGCGTCCATAATCATCCTTTGCCTCAAGATTGAAGACAAGTTCCTCACCGAGCAAAGCGCCCTTTTTGATAAGGTGTGCATCTTCGATCATGATGTGATGCTCAGGGTTGAATCGTACGCGAGTGTCGATGTCGCCACTCCCCTCTGCTCCGACAATTGGCTCCGGTGCACTCACAAATGGGCGTACGGGTGTATCATCATCCTCTTCTTCCCCCTCAATTGGTTGTCGTGCCATTGTTTCGTCAACAACGATCTTTACTTGTTCAAAATCCGTCTTGCCAGTGTCCATGTCGAGTTTTGCGCGGACAATTTGCCCTTTCTTTCCGAAATCTTTTTTGTATGCTGCGGCAAGTGCTGCTTCAATGGCATCAATAATTTTCTCTTTTGGGATTCCTCGCTCTGTTTCGAGTTGCTCAAGAGCACTCTTCATTGTCTTTAAATCTAACATTTTTTAGTATTTAGTGATGTTAATAGTCTTCAAAAATTCACTCTTTAAAAAACCGAGCGAGGTACCATTTCGGTATCTCGCTTGTATGAAACAAGTCTAGCACAACCAAAAATTTCGTCAATAAGTATATTGTTGGGGAATATCACGGATATGCCTCTTCATCACACTACATATTCTTTGTATAATAGGTATAATAGAGTTGTTATCGCACCATTCAATTTATGTTAGTTCAAGAAAACAAACTAAAAAAATTTATTCTCGATTCAGGTCTCGTGAGTCGGGACGATGTTCGCATTGCTGAAGATGAGGCTGAGAAATCCGGAGGGAGTATTGGTGATGTGTTGGTTACACAGGGAAAAATTTCAAATGATGATCTTCGTCGAGTGCAAGCTTATAGTCTCGGAATTCCCTTTATTGATTTGCGTGGTCAAAAGATAGATTTTGCGATTCTTTCGCTTATTCCTGAACCGATCGCACGAAAGCATAATATCGTTGCATTTCGAAAAACAGAATCAGGTCTTGAAGTCGCAATGCTCGATATCGATGATCTTGAGGCTATCGATTTTGTACGTAAAAAAGTTGGAACACGTATTCTGACTCGCTTGACTGATCAAGAATCCATAAAGGGGGTATTACTCCAATATCAAAAATCATTGAAAGCGGAATTTGGTGACCTTATTCATCAAGACACGCAATCAATGCAGTTGCTTGCGGAGGATGATGATAATCCTGCATCAGAAAAAGACCTGAAAAAACTCGCTGAAGATTTACCTGTTGTGCGTATTGTCGATACACTTTTGAATCATGCAATCATCCAGAGTGCATCAGATATTCACATTGAACCGATGGAAAATCAATTACTGGTGCGCTACCGCATTGACGGAATTCTCCATGACGCAATGGTACTTCCGAGAGAATCAGCTCCCGGTATCACTGCGCGTATCAAAGTACTTTCGAATCTCAAGCTTGATGAGAAGCGATTACCGCAAGATGGTCGCTTTAAAATTCAGTTGAATAATGAAAAAGTATCTTTCCGAGTTTCAACACTTCCAACATATCATGGTGAGAAGACGGTGATGCGTCTCTTGCGCGAATCGTCGGGAGGATTCAATCTTGAGTCGCTCGGTTTTCATGGTCAAGGACTCGAAGCATTGCATGACGCGATGAACCAGCACGTGGGAATGCTGTTGGTCACTGGTCCTACGGGCTCTGGTAAGACCACGACACTGTATACGTTGCTCGATATTTTGAATACTGCTGATGTGAATATTTCTACCATTGAAGACCCAATTGAGTATCAAATGCCACGTATAAATCAAACCCAAGTAAAGCCAGAGATCGGACTCACCTTTGCAATGGGACTACGTGCATTGTTGCGTCAAGACCCTGACGTTATCATGGTTGGAGAAATTCGTGACGGAGAAACGGCATCATTGGGTATTAACGCCGCACTCACTGGGCATCTCGTGCTTTCAACGTTGCACACAAATTCTGCCGCAGGAACACTTCCGCGTTTTATTGATATGGGTGCGGAGCCATTTCTCATTGTGTCGACCGTAAAGGTTATTATCGGGCAACGCCTCGTGCGAAAACTTTGCACCACTGGAAAAGAAAAATATCTCTTATCGAAAGCGGAGATTGATGCACTAGGAAAGAAGGCGGATTTATCGCGCATACTCACTTCTCTGAAGGAGGAGGGGATTGTAGGGAAGGATGCGACATGGGAGACGATTCCTTTTTATAAAGCAAAACCATCACCTGAATGCGATGAGGGCTATAAGGGGCGTGTGAGTATCCACGAGGTGCTCATGATGTCATCGGGAATACGTGAACTTGCGGTGACTAATGCATCTGCCGAAAAAATCGAAGCGGAGGCACGCAAAGAAGGGATGCTTACAATGCTTGAGGATGGAATCTTTAGGGCGGCGCAGGGGATGACTTCCATCGAAGAGGTCTTCCGCGTTGTTTCCGAGTAATTTAGGTGCACTACTTGTCCCTCCCGATTTCAGGTTCGGAGGCAGTATTGCTCATACAGCCTCGCGAACACTGAAACGGTCCGGCACTTCGTATTGCACGCTAAATAACTCGAAAGTGGGGAGTTAGTCCAAAACTTCGTATTGCATCAAAATTACTCACTTACAAATAGTTGCCTAAAACTACATTTGTTACTTGAGCATTAATTTGATTGAAAACTGCGGAATATATTGAAATTGCCCATATACTATTTCTCATGCAGAAGGATTCCTATATAATAGAATGAGTTATGCCTAAATATACATACAAAGTACAACTCATTTCTACTGGAGCAGAAATGGAAGGAACATCCGAGGCGGATGACAAGTTTGTGCTGACGAAAAATTTGAAAGCTGAAGGAAAGATTCTCTTGAGTGCAACAGAGGTTGCCGGTGTACATTTTGATATGGAAAAGATCAATGTATATCTTGCAAAGGTGAAATTACGTGAAAAAATCTTGTTCGCTCGTAATATGGGAACGATGATCAAAGCGGGACTTCCTATTTCCCGCGCATTGCAAATATTTATAAAGCAAACACAAAATCCCAAATTTCGCCAAGTACTAAATTCACTAAGTGAAGACATCAATAAGGGCACTGCATTTTCTGATGGCTTAGCGAAGTTTGATGATATTTTTCCCGCAGTGTTTATTTCCATGGTGCGTGCAGGAGAAGAGTCGGGAGGACTTGTTGAGGCACTCAATACTGTCGGTGGTCAAATGGAAAAAACATATACGCTGACAAAAAAAGTCAAAGGTGCAATGATATATCCTGGCGTGGTGCTCTCCGTTATGGTTGCGGTTGGGGTACTCATGATGATCTACGTTGTTCCGGGACTCTCATCAACATTTGCCGAGGCGCACGTCGAGCTCCCCGCTCTTACGAAAGGGGTAATTGCAGTAAGTAACTTTCTTCAGAATGATCTCCTCCTTTTTTTATTGAGCGTTGCCAGTGTTGTGGGGGGGTTTATCTGGTTTAAGGGTACGAAGTTTGGTTCTCGTGCAATTGACTGGGTCGTCCTCCGCGTTCCTGTATTTGGAAAATTAGTGAAGGAATTTAACGCTGCACTTGCAACACGCACGCTCTCTTCACTCATTTCTGCGGGTGTTGATATTGTGCGCGCTATTGATATCACAAAGGATGTGGTGAGTAATAGTTATTACAAAGATACCCTTGAAACAGCGAGGATTAATGTGCAAAAGGGTATTCCTTTATCAAAGGTGTTTATTGAACATGAGGAGATCTACCCTGTTATGGTGGGTGATATGATGGAGGTTGGTGAGGAAACAGGGCAACTTTCCGATATGCTTTTCAAGATCGCTACATTTTTTGAAGAGGAAGTTGACCAGGCGACACAGGACATGTCAAAGTTGATCGAGCCACTCCTTATGGTGGTCATAGCCATCTTTGTGGGTATCTTTGCCATGGCAATGATCACGCCAATGTATTCAATAATGAGCACCATTTAATTCATGATGACTTCAATCCATGTGCCTAGTCGCGGTACGACGTTGATAGAGATGCTTGTTGCAATCGGAATTATCGTACTCATTGGGTCATTTGTACTCGCTTCATTTTCCCAGTTTCGTGCACGAAAAACACTTGACGCGACCATTGAATCAACGCTTGCCTCATTTTCTCGTGCACACCTCGATACTATTTCCTCGCTCAATGATAATCAATATGGTGTTCATCTCGATTCTGATAAGGCAGTGTACTTTGTTGGTACGGTATATTCTTCATCTGCAACAACAAATGTTCCCTATCTCTTGAATCCCGCAATCGAAATAGCGAATATTGCACTGAGCGGAGGAGGGAATGAAGTTATTTTTAATA
>DIZR01000067.1:9501-9743 GCA_002429425.1 Patescibacteria group bacterium UBA6023 | reverse complement strand
AGATGTGTATAAGAGACAGTCGCGATATTGATCATCCAGCTCCGCAAGCGCTTTTCGTAAAAAATCTGCATTCATTTTATCATTTAAAGAATTAATAAAATTAGATTCATCTGCGATATTTTCAAATAATGAAAGCTCTCCCTCTGTTATGACCGGGGCGGGGCGTATGCGCTTTTTTCGAAAAAAGGTCATCGTCTCATTATGAGCAATTCGATACAACCAAGAAGAAAACTTAAGATTTG
>DIZR01000067.1:762-9406 GCA_002429425.1 Patescibacteria group bacterium UBA6023 | reverse complement strand
AAGAAGAAAACTTAAGATTCGAGTCATAATCATTTAGATTTGCATAGCACTTAATGAAAAGTTCCTGAAGCACATCCTCTATGTCGCGCACATCACTACACCCCAAGCGTCGAATGTATCTTTGCAGTGGCTCATGATACCTTTCTACAATTTGAGTAAAATTCTCCGGGTTAGTGAGAGCATTGGCGACAAGTTCCTGGTCTGGAGGTGAAAGTTCAATTGGTATCATGAAGTAAATTTATATTATTGGTACTCCTCCATGAGGTTCTAATGCTCTCACTGTTTTATGAATAGCTATTCGCCAATAAAGAAGACCGCCGAGAATCGTCGCAGCGATATCACCCGTGGTATCGAGAATCCACATGGAAAGATGGTGCGCAATAAAACGTGGCATTGCAGGATCAAGAAAATATTCAAAAACCTTCCACGATACAGTCGCCATAAATACAATGCCAAGCACCCGCCAGAAAGAAGACCCTTTCATATATCGCTCAATCAACATGGCAAGGAAGATACCGGCAAGAAGATGTAGGAACTTATCAATTTGTGCAGGTTCAATACTCTTCCTCAATGCTTGGGGAGCGAAGTAGCGTAAATATCCCTCAATTGAAAAAATAGAGAGACCGAGAGTGATGCTGATTATCTTTTTCCAGGATTCTTGTTTCATCACGCTTACTGTAGCGCGATAAAAGACAAAAGTCTAAATTAATCCAAAAGGGTAGATAGGTAGATAGGCTTTGATGAGGAAAAATATTTAACAATCTTATCTTGGAATACTTTTGGAAGAAATTTAATACTGGAGAATTCTTCAATCGGTATCCACTCGAAGGTTATATGAGCCTCTTGAGAGACCACGTTCTCATCCTCTATTTGCGCCGTGTAAATAATATTTATTTCATGATGAATATCCTCGTGCTCACCATACGAATGTTCAAATAACCCCAAGTACTCAATATCTTTAATGACCGCGTGCGCCTCTTCGTGCATCTCACGGACAAGCGTGGCTTTTGCGCTTTCCCCGAATTCCACATGTCCACCTGGCAGAAAATAATTACCTTGCGTGACGGTCTTACAACTCAGTATCTTATTATCTTTTATGATCAATGCCCTCGCAATAATTTCAATGGTTTTCATTTCACAAGCATATCATAAAACACGACAATCACTTTTTATTCATATCGCAGTGCATCAATCGGGTTTTTCTTTGCAGCCTTACTTGCCGGATAGATTCCGAACGCAATACCGGAGATGCCCGATACCGCCAATCCAAGAACAACAGCCGAGATAGGAAAAGCAAAGACCCAACCGATAGAAAAGAAGGTTGTGAGCACAAAATAGACAAGACCCACAATAGCGGCACCGAGCGCAATGCCCACCACGCCACCCACAAAGGTCAGCAGGACTGATTCAATGAGAAACTGTTGCAAGATATCATTATTTGTCGCTCCCACTGCCTTACGAAGTCCGATCTCGCGAGTGCGCTCCGTGACCGCGACAAGCATAATATTCATAATGCCGATACCACCAACAAGGAGTGAGATGGACGCTATCGCTGCCAAAAAAAGCGTGAGGATCGAAGTGATACTGCCGAGAATAGACAAGACGTCTGCTTGTGTCTGTATGTTGAAGTCGTCTTTTTTGGGATCGATAATGCCGTGGTCCTGACGCAATGCGAATGTTATACGCGATTTTACAAATTCAATATCATAGCTTGGGTTCCCCTGAACAAGTATGGTATTAAGATAAGAAATTCCGAGTAGTTGTTTTTGAGCAATAGTTATAGGTATAAGGACCATATTCCCCTGATCAACTCCAAAGGCACCAGTTCCGCCATTACTCAGTACTCCAACAACACGGAATGAGACATTCTTCACACGAATAATTTTATTGATAGGATTGAGCGCAGGACCAAAAAGGGTATTCGCAAGATCAGGTCCGATAACCGCAACATGATTTGCAGAATCAACATCCCCTTTTGTAAATGTATTTCCCTTTCCCACTGTGAGATTTCGAACTGAAAACATATCGGCGGTCACCCCCTGATAGCTCACTGTTTTGTTGTTATTCCCATACACTACTTCGGCTTGCCCGCTCACGAGTGGCGCAGCCGCACTTACGGAAGGTTCGCGTCGTAGCGCGTCAACATCTCGTTGCAGTAAACTTGTGATAAGTATTCCCTGTGCTGCAGCAGGAGGCGAAAATCCCCTACCACTCGGTGCACCAGGAGTAATAATAACAAGATTAGAACCAATACTCTGTACTTTACCCAAGATCAAATTTTGTGCCGATTGCCCTATCGACATGAGCACAATTACGGAAGCGATGCCGATCACAATACCGAGCATCGTCAAAATTGAACGCATCTTGCCATGCGTAAGACTGCGTGTGGCGGTTTTAAATGCATCTCGAAAAAGCATATTTATTTGAGGGTGCTACGATGAATACGATTGGCGGTGATCAGCTTGTCACTTTCCACCATCCCATCTTTCATTCGAATAATGCGATCTGCAAATTCAGCCGTCTGAGTCTCATGCGTCACCAATACCACCGTTCGACCCTTCTCATGCAACGACTCAAGTATTTCCATGATTTGTAGTCCGGATTGCGAATCAAGATTCCCAGTCGGCTCATCAGCAAAGACAACATCTGGATCAGTTACAAGTGCTCGTGCAATGGCCACGCGTTGCTTTTGTCCGCCCGAGAGGCGCCCCGCTTCCGTATGTAGTTTTTCTTCAAGCCCCACCGATCGAACAGCCTCCTCTACAAGTGCCCGGCGCTTATTCGGTGGCGTATCGGAATAGAGAAGGGGTATCTCCACATTGTCATGCACACTTAACCGTGAGAGTAGATTAAATGATTGAAAAACAAAGCCCATGTTCTTATTGCGCACATGCGCAAGCTCCTGATCCGTCATTTCATCGATACTCCTGCCCTCAAATTTGTACGACCCACCGGTCGGACGATCAAGAAAGCTCAATATGTGAAGGAGTGTTGATTTACCGGAACCCGAAGGACCCATAATGGAAACAAATTCACCTCTCTCGATCGAAAATGTCACGCCACGCAATGCCTGCGTTGGTGTCTCTTCTTCCAAATATTCTTTTTTTAAGCTGTGTATTTCGATCATTATGATTTAAGGCCGATATTTAATACTTGTTCTCCACTCGTGACGCCAGAGATTACCTCAACATTTCCCTTCAGATCTTGAATACCGAGTATGACCGGATTTTGCTTTACCTTGTTGTTTTCAAGCGTTTCCACAAATACCCCTACATCGTTCTGCAAAATAGCATACTGCGGAAGAATCAGCACATTATCCTTGCGCTTTGTTTGTATATCAATATTTGCGGTGAGCCCACTCTTTAATCGTGAATCGGGTTTAGTGAATGAGATTTTCACTTGATAGCTGACGACTCCTTGTGTATTTGTTTCGGATGGCGCAACGTAGAATACTGATCCCGCAAATGTTTCACCAGGGAAAGCATCCAACGTCATGGTGACCTTATTATCAACTGAGATCTTCCCAACATCAGTTTCAGAAACACCTGAGTCTATCTCATAGCCACCACTCGACATAATAGAAATAAGAGGTGTGCTTGGTGAAGCCTGTTGTCCCACTTTTGCGTCAAATTGCGTAATAGTACCTGCAATAGGGGCGACGATCTCTGCATTCTGAAGTTTTGCCATCGCACCATCCACACTTGCTTGTGCTTGCTTGACTTGCGCTTGCTCTGCACTCACATTCGCCTCTGCCTGCTTGATTTGTGCCTGTTGTGCAGAAATGTCAGCAGGAAGAGGCCCAACGCGCTTGAGATCAAGCTGTGCCTGCAATTGTGAAACCGTTAACTTTTGTGACGCGATATTTTGAGAAATGATATTAAGATTTTTTGTAGCAATGTTTACCTCATTGACTGCCACAGAAACATCCGCCTTATAGATAAGAAGATTTGACGCACTTAAGCCGGGGGCAAGATCCAATGTTTTTGAAAGACTATTGAGTAATTGTCTTATTGTTTCAAGATATGAGATTTCGTTTTGCAGTAGTGCTTCAAGTCCGGTATTTGATTGACCGATGCTTGCAAGTTGTTTTTGCCATGCATTGAGTATCGTAGTCGCGGAAAGTCTCTCCGCTTCAGCGTCACTCTCTGCTTGGGAGTTCGCAGTAATGTACGTAAGTTTGGGCGTCTGGGTGTCTCCGTTAGAAAAGAATATGTCGACTTGAGTTCGCACGGCATCGTTTGCCTTTGTATAACTGTCGATAGAGGCGTCACTGATACTTCCGTACATATTCGCAAGATCTTGCTTTGCCTTATCGAGCGCCGCCTGTGAGGCGGCAATATCTTCGGGTCGTGCACCGGCTTGCAACCCTTCAAGTTTAGCCATCGCACTCGCGACACTCGCCTCACCCTGTGCAACGAGTGCTTGTTGTACACCAACATTTGCTTGTGCTTGACGAAGTCCCGATGCAAGATCACTTGTATTAAGTTCTGCTAATACCTGCCCAGCATGTACTCGCCTTCCAAGTTCGGAATATGTATAGGAAATAATTCCACTACTACCAAATGCCAAAGAAACACTCTTGGTAGGTACAGTATTTCCTGTCAGTGAAACTGACTCAACGATCGATCCATCTTGTACGGTTACAAATTGATATGTCGGGCGAGGATGAAAGAAGCGATACCCTCCCCATGCCAGGACGAGTAGCACCACAATGCTGATTGCAATTTTTGATCGCAGAAGATTTCCGATAGTGGTAAAAATTGATGAGAATACTTTTTGCATACTTTTTATTTTTTAAGAGTACAACGGAAATTTTTTATTAAGCAAGACATATTAAACTCATTTCTTGTCACTTAAAACTTCAAAAAACTACGCAGAACTTATTTTTTATTTCTCCCACCCACGCGTAAATATCTTGTTATTTTATAAGTATATCATAAAGCTCAGAGAATTCTTCACTGAGTGTGTACGCTGTGTATTGCGCGATGAATATGTATCAACATCGCTAAAACCTACTTTAGATACAAAAGATACGCTTTCCCATCAGTGAAAAATTGCTCGCCGGCAGAATTCTTACCCAGCACAGGATCAACGAATTGAATTTTTTCAACATGGAGAAGTAATCCTGTTTTATTGAGGTCGGTAAATAAAAATTCTCGCTCAGTATCAATACGAGGACTAATATTATGCGTCACAAACCACTTCAAACCGTTATCAAAACTTGCCGTGCCTATATAAATAAATTTTCCATCCAACGTCTGAATGTGTGTCTGCCATATGCGAATATGATGTCGCTGTCTCACTGTATTTAATTCAGTTGGTTTTTCAAAGGCAAAATCATGCACTGTCGCATTCCAAAAAGAAGGTGTCACTGGAGCGTTCTCATACGGCTGTTTGAGAATCGCTGCTTTTACTGTCCTGGCAAGCGATGTTATATCTGGCTCATCCGCAACATACCACCCGGCATCCGCAAATATGCTCATGAGTTCCTCGGGATTTTTGGCAATAATAATAAAATTAAATGGCTCTTGTGGATTGCCGAGCAAGCCTTCGCTAGATTTTGATAAATTGCCGGAAAAAATATCTACCGGTGATATGCCAGTCTCGATGGTCGTAGACTGTTCATAGGTATTCAGAGGAGGTTTGTAGTGAGCTGCATATATAATGTAAAAAACAAGTCCGATCCCAATAAAAAATGCACTGATGAATTTTATTTTTTTTGATGAAGCGTACGTAGCTACTTTTTTCTCCTGGTGTACATACCACTCAGTGAGGGTGATACCGATGATAAGCCACATGAGACCAATAAGATACCCACCCAGGACATCACTTAAAAAATGCACACCGAGATACATCCTGCTCAGCCCAATAAGGACAATGAGTGCTGAGCCAATAAAAAGTACCGTGGTCTTATATTTCCATTTCCCCAATTGTCTCCATAAAAAATAAACAAAAAAACCATACAACGCCATTGCCATTGCAGAATGTCCGCTCGGAAATGACAAACTTGATTCATGGTAATAAGGGATGAGTCCGCTTGGACGCGCTCGATGTACAAGCAATTTCCCCATAAACACAAAGAGGAGAGTACCGGAAAGGGTGAGCCAAAGAGTGGCGATATAGATGCGCTTTTTCCATAACCAAAAAATTACTGAAGATATAAGTGCGAAAAAGAGCACGATCTGTATTTTTCCAAGAACCGTAACAAATAGAAAAAATTTAATCAGTTCCGTATCGCGAAACACATAGAAAAGATTTGCCAAACGAATATCTGCTGCGACAATAGGATCCGCTGATAATACATCTTGCGTGAGACCCACAAAGAGAAGAAATACATAAAGAGATGCAATACCGAATACGGTAAGCGGAAGGCCAGAAAAATTATCTCTCCCCACCCTCTCTCGAATAAATCGAAAAAACCGAGGGTAAGTAATGAATAGTTTGTGTACATCGGGGTTACGCGCAATAGCACCACCTATTGAACGGCTAACTGATTTCACAAAATTAAGAAATAGGTGACCCTTCTTCGTAAGAAACCATATTACGAAGAGGAGCAAGGTCAATCCACCAAGAAAGATACTCAATCTGCCCGTCCAAGCTTCGATCGCACCCAATGCTCCTCCAAAGAAATACCCCAAAAGCAGGTGCACTATCGCCCACACAAAACCGCTCAAAATATTCCAAAACAGGAAAATTTTAATGTTCATTTTCGATAATCCCGCGACAAATGGGACAATCGCACGCAAGGGCCCCACAAATCTTCCCAGAAAAATACTTTTATTGCCATGTTTTTTGAAAAATTCTTGTGCAGTTTCAAGATGGCTGATTTTTAATAAGCGATTCTCGTGCTTAAAAAAACGAGTTCCCTTTGTACCAAGATAGTAACTTATCCCATCACCGAGTACTGCGCCGAAAGCCGCAAACCAAATAAGATCACCTAAGTGAAGATAACCTTGAGAGGATAAGAATCCAAAAACGACGACCGCTGTTGCACCCGGTATGAGGAAACCAATAAAAGCTAGAGATTCAAAAAAAGAAAATAAGAATACCACCCAGTATCCCCAGACTCCCAAGTGCTGAATTGTCGGCAATAAACTCTGGACGAACTCCATGATAATTATTCTAACATAACAAATGGGAATAAAGTTTTTTTACTATACATCCACACTTTTCTAACATGGCGCTATGAAAAGTGGTCCGTATTTTTACCAGTAATAAATTCTTACGTATCCTACTTTGTTCCCAATGTCCCCTTACTCTCTATTTCCTTTATTGCTTGTTCTCCTTGATCTTTGAGACTTGCATCAATGCTCATCGCTTTCTTTACTGCTGCAATCGCGGAATCTTTTTGTCCAAGCTCAAGATATGTACCCGCAAGTGTGAAGTAGTCTCGTCCCGATGCATATCCCCTTGCTATCTTCTCATTCAAAAGCTCAATAACTTTCTGATATTGTTTCGTATTCGCATATGCCCCAATAATTCGATTGTCATATGGAGTTTGACTATTTGCAAATGGTGCGAGAATTGGATCGACGAGTGGAGATTTGTTCTGATAAATAAGTGTAACTGCATACATAAGTGCAGGCTCTGGATTACTTTTGTCAAACTCATATGACGTTTTTGCAAGTTCTTCTGCGCGCGCAAAATTTCCCATTGCAATATAGGTACCAACAAAATCAGAGTAAATAGATTGTCGTTTCGGTGAAAGTGCAAGTGCCTTTTCAAAAAGTGGGAGCGCCTTGTCGTATTCACCAAAGCGTGAATAAAATGTTGCGGCAAATGAAAGCATGCGAACGTTGGTGGGATCTTCGGTGATTTGCTTGTCGAATTCCGATGCAGTGAGGTCGTGGAACATCTTCCTAATATCGGCAGGAACGCGTGGGTCCTGCGTTTGTATCGCGATCTGTGCCAATTGCTCACGCGCCTCACCGGTACCAAATAATCCGAGGTCAAGGACGTCTTTTATTGCAATCTTTTTTTCACCCTTCGATTCTCCGGCAACAAGTATTCCTTCAGGGCGTATCGCATCGATCAGTGCCATGTTCGCATTAATGTTTCTGATATTTACAAAATAAATTATCCCAAACGTAGCAGTAAATATAACCACCGCAGCGATCATCAGATCAGCCATCTCAAACTCCTCTTTCGCTCCCGCCTTTTTCGCCGGCGTTACTTCGGGGGCGGAGGTATGAGTCTGCAGTGTATGAATATATCCGAGTATCCCGAAGAATATGATGTAACTCGTCAGATTATCAAATACAAAGATATTGTGTACAAAATATCCCGCAAGCATTCCCGTAAGGATACTGCGCTCGATGATCGTTAAGTGTTTCTTCCGAGCAAACCAAAGATAATAGAGCACCGCGACAAACATCGAAAGATACGCGAGGAGCCCAAGTACACCACCTGCAATGAGCCAGTCAAAAAACACATCATGAGAACGGTCGAACCATGGCTCTTGATTCCACATCTTCGGATTATAATGCTCTGCAAAAACATAGAGGAAATTATCTTGCCCCCATCCGAGTAATGGACGTTCCTTGAATCCCTCCCACGACATATTCCAGATCATGAAACGCGACTCCGTTGTTGTGTCACTCAATGATATCGATGCCATACGTGCTAATGTCGGACTTCCCTGGAT
>DIZR01000067.1:0-681 GCA_002429425.1 Patescibacteria group bacterium UBA6023 | reverse complement strand
GAGAAGAAGTACGAGAAATGCTCCACCAACGAGACCGAGCATCGAACCGCGTGTTTGCGTGTAAAAAAGCACGATGAAGTTGATCACCGCAGTCACCGGATAGATCCATCGTAAAGAATTTTTCTTTCCATCCCGTACAAACAGGAACATTGCAATAAATATATGAAAAAGGGCATATACTGCGAGATATGCTGAATTACCGAACGTCGCATCGAGACGAGTGGCACCCTGATGGATCTCTGTCTTCCCCGCAAGTTGCATGAACGCAACGATTGCAACGATCATTGACGCACCAATCGATGTGCGCCAAAACCATTTCCACATATTCTCCGTTGCAATGACCGATGCGCTAATGATGAAGTAGAGGAAAAGATGTACGATCGTAATGAGTCCTTCCATACGCTCATAGTTAGACCAAAAACTTCTCGAAGGATTCTCACCCATAAAGTCTGCCACCGTCATGACCACGAGAAATGTCCCCGTTGCAACGAGGATCCACGAAAACTTCGGTCGATAGGTTGCGTCGATAAGCATGAGGAGTGCCCACAGGCTGAGCATCATTTCAACCAAGATACGGAAGGCAAAGTTTTTTCCCGTAATAAATGGGAAAAACATTGAATCTGCAACATAAAGACCAATAAATGGGGTAACAAAAACGCACGTGAGAATAATAAATCGAAG
>DIZR01000082.1 GCA_002429425.1 Patescibacteria group bacterium UBA6023 | reverse complement strand
CCTTCAGGCTTACCTTATTGTGCATGAACTGTGCCACCTCAACGTATTTAATCATTCACAAAAATTTTGGGAATTAGTTTCAGAAACAATTCCTGACCATGCAGTACGACGAAAGGAACTCATTGCCCACGGAAGAAGGCGGCAGGCTACTGCATGATGTTTTTTTGTATGCTAAGATGTTCATGTATAATTAACGAATAATCATGCTCCCGCAATCAATTACTTCATCACCAGCACCCACTCCCATCCCTCCTCTTACGATGGGAAAATTCAAAGCAAGTAAAGCTATCGTCGAGCAATCGTGGGCAATACTCATGAAAGACAAGGAAATCATGTTATTTCCGATCGTTTCTGTCGTTGTTTCAACAGTTGCAGTTATTGTCATGATCGCCGTGTATTATTTTATGATACTCGGTGGGAGCATGCCCAGTGCTCAGCATGCGGGAGATAACCAAAATGTACTATCATACGTGGTGCTGTTTATTTATTATTTTGTCATGTTTTTTATTGTGAATTTTTTTCAGGCAGGAATATATATTATTGTTCATGCACGTTTCAATGGACGCGACATGAATTTCAATGATGGAATAAGGGGTGCAATGCAAAATATAAATAAGATATTTGTATGGTCACTTATTTCCGCAACGGTTGGTGTTATTTTACAATTCATTGCGAACCAATCAAAGCTAATTGGGAAAGTTGTTGCGTGGCTTTTTGGTGCAGCATGGAATATATTGACCTATTTTAGTCTTCCGTCACTTATCATTGGTCAGACGACAGTTGAAAACTCGTTTAAAGACTCAGCGTCAATAATTCGCAAAACATGGGGGGAGACAATTATCGTGAATATCGGTGTCGGATTATTCTTCGGACTACTCATGCTTGTGGGATTTTTGTTCGGAATTATTGCGATAATTCTCGTGCCAGATCCATTCATGATATTCACGATAATATTATTGCTCATTATTTACTGTGTAGTGCTTATGATTATTTCAGCATCGCTAGGTGCAATATTTAAGCTTGCGCTGTATGAGTATGCACGTACGGGAATCACCCCGCGGGGATTTTCCTCTGAGCTTATCCAGCATGCGATTAAAGCGAAGTAACACGCACTATTTTTTCTAAATAGAAAATCAGTATCTCGTAGCGCGAAAGGCAAGCCATATTCCAATAATTCCCCCTACTGCACTCAATAATACCGACGAGAGAGAGAAGACGCTTCCACCCCAAATAAGCGGTATGTAACTACCGATCGCCGAGCCAACAAACATTCCGAGCCAAATGAGTTTTGTGTCCATTTCTCAGTATTTTGAACCTTATTTATGATTGATGCAAGTCATATTGCTTTTGTGATATATATGTTTGGTTTATGATATGAATATGACACACAACACAACAAGAGGTTCCGTGGGCCTTATTTCACTATTAATAGGAATACTCATAATGTCTTTTCTTTATGTGCATTTTTTTCTTACCCCACGAGTAATTACCAATCTTGAACAGAGGGCGATCCAGCCCACAACCGCAAGTGGAACTATTCCCACAACAGGTATTGAGCGCGCTCGCGCTGATGTTGACGCAGCAAAGGCAATACAAAAACTCTTGAATGAGCAAAATCAGTCAACCAACGCAGCACTAAATGAATGACCCAGGAAGTATGGTTGAGAAAACAGACATATCGCGTTATACTCATTTTTATGATTGGACTAGCCCTCACTCCTGAACAATTCAAAACCCTTCTGCGGATGGTGTATATTGCGAATACGGTAGTAAATGGTCATCGTGAAGATGATTTTGCGATTGAATATGATGATTTGGAGCAATATGTTTTTTCGCGCGCAAACGATGCCGGTTTTCCCGCGGCAACTTCGCGACACAGACTTGAAGGCGAAGAGCATCACCATCCCTCACGCATATTTGAAAATGATCCCGAGGTGAATACAATGATGGACCAATACGATAGCCACATTCTCATAGAATATCTGGGTGAGAAGCTTGCTGAGCGTGATATTGAAATAAAATTTGGACCAAATGCAAAAGATAACATGCCAAGTGAAGATTATGATAATCTTCTTGATGAGTGTGCGGAAGTGTATGATAAGGAATTTCTCACAAACGGCTTCATGAATCTTGTATTAAAAAAGGGTACTGCAGAATAAACTTTTCTACCTATCAATAAAAAACGCCGTGTGTTCACGCGGCGTTTTCGCTATTTACATATTCTCGGAAGTTCACCAGAAAAAATTCTTCGTATACTGGAAAGTATGATTATTGGCGTTACAAGCAGGAAAAGTATTGAACCAATCCATCGACAAATGTCTCCGATGCTCACTATATTTAAGCCACCCTCAAGTGGGTAATCGAGATACTTACCCCACCAATGTATTATTTTACCAGAAATTCCGTCAGGGACGTAGCCATTCCAAACAGGAAAGTCGAAGATAATACGATCTGCTAACATAAGAAGTTTTCCGTCAGGAACAAATTTGCGAGGAGTCCCATAATCAGTGAGAATAATAATGGGTTTATCAGTAATAACCGGCATAACATCATTATTAACAATAACCACAACACCATTCATTACAATTCCCCATGCATTGAGTGCAAGCCCAATCAACACAAGGAGGACCATTGCCGTATCAATGTATCCCCATCGTGTTTGATCTCGCTCCAGGAAAAATTCCTTCTTCGATCTCATGATATGTACTCCCAAAAAACAACTCTGCTATTATCATTAAGCGAAATATAAATATTGTCAACATCATTATAAAAAATATGTAATTGATTCTGGTATACTCAAAAAATGAAACCAATGCTGTTTCTTGATTTTGATCGTACACTTTTTGATACCGATAAGTTTTATGAGTGGATAGGTGAAGATAGTGTCGAGCGTATATTAAAACTCACGAGCGGAGCAATCACTCCACCAGATTTTTCATTGTTCCTCTATGCTGATTCCGTTGAATTTCTCCGGTGGGCACGCACGGAGCATCAACTCGTACTACTTACTTATACGATCAACACGACACTCCAAAAGAAAAAAATATGGGGGTCAGGCATCGTTTCACTTGTCGATGAAGTAATTATGGTGAGTGGAGGAGATGTGGGTTTATCTGGAAAAGGAGCTGCAGTAAAAAATTATCTCTTGCATATCAATAAACTGGGATTGGAGCATATTTTCATTGATGATTCACCACAAAATATTGACGAAGTAAAACGGATGAATCCCAAGATTCGCTGTATACGCATCGATCGTGTCGCCAATGCACACGGAATGCCTTATGGTGCATTACTCTCACCGGACTATATTGTGCATGATCTAAATGAATTTAAGGATATCCTTTGATCTGATATTTTACGCGGTGCGTTACTTTCTTGCGTTTATATAGGTTATCTCTAATATAAGGATATGACGAAAAAAGAAACAACGCAAAGTGACGCACGCATAAAAAAAGCATTTGCAAAAATAACGATGCGCTCTTGGAAGGGCGGAATGAAGGGAAATGACTCATGGCATATTTTTAAGGTCATGGCTGAATTTGTCGACGGATTTGAACGTCTCAATAAAATTGGCCCCTGTGTATCGATATTTGGTTCAGCCAGAACTGATCCGAAAAATAAGTATTACAAGCTTGGAGAAGAGATTGCATTCAAACTCACAAAAAGTGGCTACGG
>DIZR01000039.1 GCA_002429425.1 Patescibacteria group bacterium UBA6023 | reverse complement strand
GACCTGGGGGGTGACCGAGGAAAAAATTACTGTTGTGTACAATGCATTCGACGGCATCCCGGAACTTCCATCAAAAGAAGATGCACGGAAGGAATTGGGCATTCACGGCACTCTCATTCTTTCTGCGGGTCGTCTGGTGCCATGGAAGGGTTTTGCTGAGCTTATTGATGTGGTTGCGGAAATTCGAAAGACCAATTCCGTAACACTTTTTATTGCAGGTGCGGGTCCGCTCGAGACAACACTCAAACGTCACATCGATGAAAAAAATCTTTCACAATCAATTATCTTGTTGGGCACGGTTGAACGAAAAAAACTCATGATGTATTTACGTGCTGCGGATTGTTTCGTTTTAAATACGGGATACGAAGGATTTTCCCATCAGTTACTTGAAGTACTCGCAATTGGGACTCCAATCGTTACCACTCGTGTGGGGGGGAATACTGAACTCATCGAACACGAAAAAACCGGACTACTTGTTGCCCATGGTAATCATGCAGATCTTTTGACGATGATCACTCGGATACTGAATGAACCCAGAGAATCACATGCAATGGCAGAGCGAGGGCGGGAATATGTTCGCGCATTTACCGTCATGCGTATGGTTGATGAAAGTATCGCGGTGTTTCATAATGTAACAACGAAATGATTAAGCTACTCATGATTTCAACGGATAGGACAATATTTGACCAGAATTCAGCGGTGCGTTCTCGTCTTGCCGAACAATCGAAATTAGTAGGAGAATTACACGTAGTGGTGTTCACTCCTACGGGAGAAAAGTTTAAGGAGCTTCACATTTCAAAACATCTGACCATCTATCCGACTTGTTCAACGAGCAAGTGGTCATACTTACCTGATGCATATAAATTGGGGCGATCGATCATTGTGCATGATGAACATCCAGAAAAATGGCTTATCACGACACAAGACCCATTTGAAACTGGAGCGCTCGGATTCCTCATTGGTCGTTCTTTACGTGTCCCACTTCATCTCCAAATCCACACTGATCCATGGAGCATTGCGTGGAAAGAAGAACGGTTGATGAATCGCATGCGTTTTGTATTAATGATGTTTTTGCTTCGTCGTGCCGCAGGGGTGCGCGTTGTCTCAGCCCGAGTAGAAAAGAGCGTTCTCCATGCCGGTGTGCCACGAGTGTGTGTGACGCGTATCCCAATATATACCGACGTTACATATTGGGGGACTGCAGTACCTGCATTTGATCTCCATGCTTCATATCGAATGTTTTCAAAAATAGTGCTTTCGATCGGGCGATTGCAACCTGAAAAAAATTTCAATGGACTCATCCGTGCGTTTGCGCGAGTGCGGAGAATTCATACCGATGCACTGCTGATTATCGTTGGAAGCGGACCAGAGCGAGAGCGACTGATCTCACTCGCGCGGTCACTTGAACTTGGAGACGCGGTCATTATTCTTCCGTGGGCACGTGATGTTGCCTCATACTACAAAACAAGTGATCTCTATGTGCAACCGTCCTTCTATGAAGGATGGGGACTTTCTGTGGTGGAGGCGATGGCGTCGGGACTCCCTGTGGTGGTAACCGATGTTGGTCTCGCGGGGGAGTTGGTGCACAATAATCAGACGGGCATCATTGTTCCAGTTCTTGATGAGCAAGCGCTTGTCGATGCTATGGTGCTTTTACTTACGGATGATACATTGCGAGCATCGCTTACGGTTGCCGCACGTGAGGAGGTGCGGACGTGTCAATCAAAAGCTGAAACACTCCTTGCATATCAATCGAGTTGGAATAATGCATATTTATATGTCCATCCCAAAAAAACTACAACCAAAAAAGCAAAAAAATAAAAAAATCGTTATTCTCGGAGGCGGAACGGGCTCGTTTACTGTTCTTTCGGGGCTAAAGCATTATCCTGTCGATCTCACTGCGGTCGTTACGATGGCGGATGATGGTGGTTCCACTGGGCGATTGCGGGATGAATTTGGCGTACTTCCACCGGGCGATTTGCGCCAATGCTTGGTCGCGCTTTCTCGTGCTGATCTCGTCATGCGCAAACTTTTTAATTATCGTTTTGAAAAAGGTGAACTTGCTGGACATAGTTTTGGGAATATTTTTATTTCCACACTTGAGCAGGTAACCGGATCGCTCGATCGCGCACTTGATGTCGCAGGAGAGGTGTTGAATATTCGCGGACGTGTGGTGCCGGTAACGCTGACGAAGGTCGATCTTGTTGCGGAACTCATGAATGGAAAAGTTCTTCATGGAGAATCCGCACTTTCCGATTATCAACTTGTTTCACGATTTGGAATCAAGAAGATTTATCTTACTCCAAAAGCAAAAGCAAACCCGAAGGCGATTGTGGCGATAAAGGAAGCTGATCTTATTATTGTTGGTCCCGGCAATCTGTATGCGTCACTTATTCCTAATTTCCTTGTGCAGGGCGTTGGTGCCGCATTTGTGCGCTCAAAAGCGAAGAAAATATACATCGCAAACTTGATGAACAAGCATGGGCACACTGATGATTTCTTTGTTTCCGATTATGTCCGCGTACTTGAGTCAACGATAGGAAAAAAAGATGTTTTTGATGCAGTGATTTATAATACCAAAAAACCAGGTACCGGATTGATACGGAAATATGCCGACGAAGGAGAGCCAGTCGTCTGTGGTCCCGAGTGTGCGAAGGGAAACTTCGCGCTCATTGGAGCAAATTTACTTGCGGATACTATTGCAAAAACGATAAAGAAAGATTTTTTGCGTCGCACACTCATTCGTCATGATTCCGATAAACTTGCAAAGGTTATTATGCAACTTTTAGGGTGAAGATGCAGTAATAATACGTATGAAGATAGGATTCATTGGGCAGGGATTTGTGGGGAAGGCATATGCCGATGATTTTCTTGCGCGAGGTTACGATATCGTGCGTTACGCAAAAGAAGAGCCATACATAAAAAATAAAGTACAGATCGCACGCTGCGATATTGTGTTCATCGCGGTTCCAACCCCGACAACCCCCGATGGATTTGATGATCACATCATTAACGATGTTCTTTCATTGGTGAGAAAAGGTTCCATTGCGGTGATCAAGTCAACAGTTGTGCCTGGACGGACAAAGGAATTACACCACGCACATCCAGATATTATTGTGTTGCATTCTCCCGAATTTCTCACCGAAAAATCTGCACAAGAGGACGCGGCGCATCCATCTCGAAATATTATTGGTATTCCTGTGCAGTCTGCAGATTATCGAGCTGCGGCACAAAAGGTACTTGCAGTGCTCCCCAATGCCTCCTATGAGCTTGTCTGTGACTCAGATGAGGCGGAAGTCATCAAATATGGAGGAAACTGTTGGTTTTATGTAAAAGTTGTGTACATCAATATGCTTTATGATCTTGCGAAGTCACGAGGACTCAACTGGGATGTTATTAAAAACGGAATGTCCGCCGATCCGCGTATTGGGGTCACCCACTTGCAACCGGAACATCAGGGTGGTCGCGGTGCGGGTGGACATTGTTTCATTAAGGACTTTGCTGCATTTCGTCAACTTTTTGAATCTCGCTTGAGTGATGATCATGAGGCGATTGCGCTTCTCTATGCATTCGAAGCAAAGAACAATAAAATGCTCCGTGATTCAGGAAAAGATCTCGATCTTCTGGATGGTGTCTACGGTTGATTTATTAATTTACGTAACATGTCGCGACCGCGACATGTTACGTAAATTTTTAAAAAGGTTTTTGTGCAATAAGTATGATGTTTGCTTCTCCGCTTTTTCGAGAGATAATATCGACATCAGTGATACTCCATCCTGCTTCATGAAATAGTGCACGTAGCTCGCGAACCGTAAATGCATGCACATAACGTGGGCGTTTATTTTTACCAAAGGTAAGCATTACATCACCGACATCAAGAGTATTTTTTTGTAAAAGTGATGCCACCGCACTTTGTAAAAGTTTAAAAAAATATTTTTGTGACCATAAGTTCCATGTAGTGAGTACAAGTTTTCCACCAGGGTGGAGTACACGCAATGCTTCTGTTGCAAATTTTCTCCGTTCCTTCGCACTCGGGATATGATGAATGACTGCAAATGAGTAAGCGATATCAAAACTATCATCAGTAAAGGGAAGCGTGGTGGCATCGGCGACATGAAAACTTCCTTCAGGAAAAATTCGCTTCGCTTCATTGATCAATCCTTGCGAATAGTCGATGCCCGTATATTGTGCATGTCGCTCCTTCACCAGTGGCATGAAGCGCCCGTTTCCACATCCAATATCGAGCACGTGATCATCGCGTTCGATGTGTTGTGCAAGAAACGAGAGTTCATCCCAAAATCGCGCACGTGAATCAGAAAACTCGCGCGCCATGAGGTTGTAGGAGTCCTGTGTTTCATTTGCTATTTTTGTGGCATCTTCACGCTTCATGTCTATTCTGTTAGTGTAATGGAATCTATGCTATTTTCAAACATTCGTACCGATCAAGACGTCGAAAAGCTCAAGAAACGCATCGTTAAAGACGTGCTTCTTTCGGCGCGCCTACGTGAATTGCGTGCACGTGGTGGGTATACGAAAAGTGGTGAAGAACGGAGTGAAAAGAACGAACTTGACGGCAGTGTGCAAATGCCGACCAAATCCGAAGTTCTTGCACTCTATCGTGCAATGGTCAAAGAGGGAATTGAGGAGGTAAATCTTGAGGCGGAAATGGCACTCCGGAAAATCAAGACCAAGTCGAACTCCGGTGTTGCGGTCGTGTCACTTCTCACGAAACCATTTGCATGTCCGGGACGCTGTACCTATTGTCCCACGGAAATAGGAATGCCGAAGAGCTATTTATCAAAAGAACCCGCCGCTGCGCGCGCACTCGCGAATGATTTTGACCCATACATGCAAATCACGAGTCGATTACGTGCACTGGAACAAAATGGTCATCCCATCGATAAGGTCGAGATGATCGTGATCGGTGGGACGTGGAGTTTTTATCACCCCGCGTACCAAGAAGAATTCTTAATTGGCGCATATCGTGCATGCAATGACTACGGCACGGGGAAGGATTCACGTAATATTGAATATACCGACAAGCTTGTATACTTACTTCAACTACAAGATGAAAATGAACGTGCACTCTGTCGTATTATTGGACTCTCGATCGAAACACGTCCTGATTATATTACTGAGACGGAGATTGTACGATTACGCATGCTCGGGGTTACAAAGGTGGAGATTGGCGTGCAGCATCTTGATGATGACGTGTTGCTTCTCACGAAGCGTGATATGCAGATTGATCGCGTGAAGGTAGCGACCGAGATGCTCCGTAATGCAGGATTTAAGATGGTTTATCACATGATGCCAAATCTTCCTGGTTCAACAGTGGAGCGTGACATCAGTATGTTTGGCGAATTATTTTCGGGAGAGGATTTTCACCCCGACATGCTGAAAATTTATCCCTGCATGGTGCTTGATAATAGTGAATTGTATGAGACATGGAAGCAAGGAGGATTTGTTCCATATACCGATGATGAACTTATGACCGTATTACGTGGAGCGAAAAAATTTGTACCACCATACGTGCGCATACTTCGGGTGATCCGAGATATTCCCGCAACATATATCAAAGCGGGGAGCAAGATATCGAACCTCCGTCAGGCGGTTGATGATGATATGAAAAAGAATGGCTGGCAATGCAAATGTATACGCTGTCGAGAGGTGCGCGAGGGTGAAGTGAATCCCGATGATTTTACTCTTTCCAATATCACTTATCGCACAACATCAGGAGACGAAATGTTCCTCAGTTTCGAGAGCAATAAATTGTCAAGGTTGAACCTTGACAATAAGGGTGAAAAAAACAGGCTCGTGTCGTTCGCACGCCTACGCCTTCCCGACAATCATGGAAATGATGCGATCATTCCGTTTCTTCATGGTGCCGCACTTATCCGTGAGCTACACACCTATGGCAGGCATACGCGAATCGGAGGTGATGGGAAGCAGGGTCAGCATGTTGGCTTCGGGCGCAGACTCCTCGCAGAAGCAGAGCGTATCGCAATAGAAAAGGGATATACAAAACTTGCTGTCATCTCCGGAATCGGTGTACGCGAGTACTACCGCAAGCTGGGTTACCAACTCGAGGGAACTTATATGGTAAAATATCTATTATGAATTTACTCGCAATAGGCGTGAATAGTAAGAATGCTAAATTACTTAAGTACCTGGTCTCGGGTGGTATCGCTGCCGCCACAAATATCGGTACGCTCTATCTTTTTGTGAGCGTATTACATTTTTGGTATATCACTGCTTCGGGGATATCATTTATCGTAACATTTGTTGTGAGTTTCACGCTTCAGAAATTTTGGACATTCAATGATCAGAATCTTGAAGTACTCAAAAAACAAATCGGACTGTCCTTTGTTATTGCGATAGTGAATCTTTTGCTCAATATACTGTACATGTATGGTCTCGTGGAGTATGTGCACCTCCATTATCTCTACGCACAGGTATTAACCACCGCCATCATTGCAATTGGAAGCTTTGCTGCCTATCAGTATCTCGTCTTTAAACCCGGAACAGCACCAGGACCCACCGATTAAATGTTTTTATAAAATTTCACATCATTTCTCAAAAGTCGATAGAAGATATTTGGTATAAATTTTCTGATAGTATGCAGTATGTATATACTA
>DIZR01000077.1 GCA_002429425.1 Patescibacteria group bacterium UBA6023 | reverse complement strand
GTGTTTTTTGAAAGTATTTTATTTAAATTTTCTTTTGTACGGAGAATGTGTCGTGCGGAAATGGCGATATCCGATGCTTGGCCTTCTGCCCCACCCATGACTTGATGAATCATGACTTCTGCGTTGGGGAGTGCAAAACGTTTTCCCCTTGCTCCAGATGAAAGAAGCACCGCACCCATGCTTGCCGCCATACCAACGCAAATTGTCGCGACATCGGGTTTTATGTGGTTCATCGTTTCATAAATTGCAAGACCTGCAGAAACTGAACCCCCGGGGGAGTGAATGTAGAGTTTGATGTCTTTCTTGGGATCTTCAGATTCAAGAAAGAGCATTTGCGCGATAATGATATTTGCAGAATCATCATCAATTGCTCCAGTCAAAAAAATAATACGTTCCTTCAGGAGACGAGAATAGATATCGTAGGCGCGCTCGCCCATAGATGTTTTTTCGATAACAGTTGGGATGAGATAACTCATGGTAGAAAATTATGCTATAACAGTGCGACTATAACACACTTAGTATTGTTTGACAATTATTTATGTTGTCTGCCAATTTATTGATTCCTCGCTGCGTCAACAAAGTATTGAAAAATTACCTGAGATTCATCATCTTTTAATTCCTCGGGATGCCATTGGACACCAAGAAGAAGGGGATAATCAATTCCCTCAATTCCCTCGATCAAGCCATCCGCCGTGTGTGCTACTGGACGAAGTTTTTTTCCAATAATTTTTATCCCTTGATGATGAAGACTATTTACGAAGAGCGTATCTTTTTTCGTGATTCGGTAAAGTAGAGAATCAAGAGCTATGTTAATGTTATGGGCTCGATGGTCGCGAGGGATTCGAGTTCCGTCTTCGTGGGTGAAGTAATTGTGTTTTTCAAGATCTATTGCCTCATGCGCAATATCCTGATGAAGTGTGCCACCTAAAAAAACATTGATCATTTGTAACCCTCGACAAATACCTAAAATAGGAATTTTTTTAGCGTACGCATGTTCGAGTAATATTATTTCGCAATAGTCACGTTTGGTGGGATCAAGTTTTCCGGAATAAGGCCGTAAAGTCTCTCCGTAGTATTCAGGGGAGATGTCATCGCCACCAGAGAGTAGTAATCCGTCGGAGTTTTTGACTAAATCAATGAGTTCGTCTTTTGATGGGCGTGCAATGAGTATCGGCTCTCCACCCGCATTTTCAATTGCACGTAAGTATGTCAAATTTATAAATAGCCTTTCTGTGGGGTTGTGTGAGTGATCAAGAGTTATGAGTATCCGAGGTTTTTTCATAGATTAAGAATACATTAAAATATTCTCAAAATATATACAACAAAACAAAAACATCGAACATGTCGATGTTTTTGAGCAGTGAAAATTCAATCAGTTTATTTTCCTGTCTGTGATTCAAGAAATTCAAAAACTTTTTCATTGGTGAGCAGCATGTGAACGTAGCTGTGAATGCGGTCTTCTTCTGCATCGGGGTAACGCTCACGAAGTGCTTTTGCTTCTTTCTCGATAAGCTCATGGCTTGGTTCGATTTTTTCCGCATCAGCGATCTTTCCGATAAGGAGTTGAATGGTTGCGCGTTTTTCTGCATCTGGACGCCAATCTTTTTGCATGTCTTCTTTTGTTTTACCAAGCTTTTGCAAGTACTGTGCAAAATCAATTCCCATGCGTGAGACATCCGCGGTAAATTCATCTTCCATACGAAGTAATTCTTGTGCGATGATGACTTCGGGAAGTTCAATCTTTGTATCAGCAACAATCGCCTCCATGATTGCGACACGTTTCTTGTCTTTCGCTTCGCGAGTTTTATCTACAAGAATATTTTCGCGTAACTTTTCCTTTAATTCAGCAACAGTTTTGAACGCACCAAGTGTTTGCACGTAGGCATCATCAATGTCAGGAAGTGAGACAGTTTCATCGATCTCATGTCCCAGAGCCTCTGCTTCCTGCTGTGCGCGCATGCGACGAATTTGCTCTATTGTTTTATCAATATCTTCGTCATTTACTACTACTGCAAATTTTTCTACTCCTATCTTTGTGGCAATTTTTTTATAATCGGGGAGTGTATATTCCGGGAATATTGCAGTGGTGAGTGTGAACTCAAGTGGGTTACCGTGTGCAATTTTCGTGATACTTACTTCTGGGCGTCCCAGTACGTCGAGTTTTTTATCGATAATAATTTTTGGATACACTTTCCCGATGGCTATTTCAGCCATCTCTTCAAGTAGCGCCGCTGCTCCTATCTTTGCGAGGAGGATTTTCTCTGGAATATGTCCCTTGCGAAAGCCAGGAAGTTCAACGTCTGCCCCGATCCGTTTGAGTGCCAAACTTCGCGTTGCGTCAAATTCCTCTGCAGAAAGTGACACGGTAATTTCTATGCGTGAATTTGGTAATTTTTTCGTAGTGACCGTGTGTGTTGTGTTTGTGTGTTCATCCATAAGTGCGCGCATAGTAGCGCCTTTTTCATCTTTTCGCAACAAGCAAAAACCGCCCATATGAAGTGGGCGGTTTCAGATAGTAGATCAATGCTTATATCTTGTTGATATCATTGAATGAGCTCATGTCTGTTGCCTTGAGGTCTGCATCAATTGCATTAATTTCGTCTGACTTACCCTGCACCTTTAATGCTGCAGTTGCAGTGTCGGGGGTTGCTCCTGTTGTACTTCCGGATGCCGCATTATTTGGTGTCGTTGTTATTTCAGAAATAGGAGGCGCAATGGGAACTGCAGTAGAAGTAACATTGCTTTTCATCATGTACCATGCGCCGAGCATGATGATCGTAAGTCCAATAAGTCCGCCAATAAGTGCATAATTTGGAGTTCCGATTTTTGTGCCGACACTAGGGAAAGTATTTTCCTGCATGGGCTGGGTTATCGGTGTTGGTTGTGAATTGTTTTGATCTGGTTCCATAGTATTGTGGGTGAATTGATATTATGTGAATGAATGATAATGAGGGATTAGTGCATGACGGTTGTGGTCGCATGTGTACTTCCCTCAACTTTTATATTCGCGCGCAAACTTACGATGGCTTCGACGAGTGCTTTACGCGCCCCTTCAATCGCAGTGAGTGCTTTTTGTAATGCCTCACGCACTGCCTTTCCCGCATCAACGGGTTTTACGCTGACATCTGCATCAGCAGTTATTACTGCGGTCGATACGCCACTTTTTGCAAGCGTAACGGCAACTCCCGCCTCAGCTATTTTTGTACGTGCAATCGCGATCTTTGCTTCCGCTGTGCTTGTATCAACACCGCTTGCTTTGAGTTTTGCGATACGTGAATCAATGCGATCTGCGAGTGTGCTGAAGCGATCGATCGCCGCACTCATTCGTGTGATCATTAAATTTGCCCTCCCTTTGAGCATTTCCCCACGTTCCTGCATGCGTTCCCCCTTACGTTCTTGTGCCTCTTCTTTGCGTACACTTGTGGTTGAGGCTCTATGCTCGAGCGTGACATCGCGCATACGCATTTGTTTTTCGAGTGCTGGTGATAATGGTTTTGTGCCACTCGCCATTACTCTGTCCAACTCTTTCTTTATGATGATCTCTCCATGTTGACGTTTCCCTGTCGGGAGTCCACTTGCGGTATCACGTGGTGAAACTATGATAGAGGTACTGTCGCTACTGCTTCCTGTTGTTCCCGTATCAACGGAAGCAGATGCACTACCTGTCACTGTTTGTGCGCTAACAAACATTGGTGAGAGCATAAGTAAACTGAGAATACTTATGCTAATAATTTGTTTTGATTTCATTTGAAAAAAATTAATAAATAAATTTATACGTATATAAACGTACTTCACATAGTATAACAAAATCCGCGCTATATTGTGATAGCGCGGATATTGTAAAAAATGTCTATTCAAATGTTACTTTTTTGGGAACTCTTTTTGATAGAGTGC
>DIZR01000043.1:4953-10130 GCA_002429425.1 Patescibacteria group bacterium UBA6023 | reverse complement strand
ATATAATTCCTCAATAGCAATTTGCTCTGGTTGGTAGTCTTTTATTGCTTGCGTAATAGTATTTCCCACCTCAAGTAAGCGTAAAGAAAAATCTGTAGAACTTTTTGTCTCAATGCAGGTGGAAAAAATGAGTTCTGGGTGTGTTGCGTCTCCTTCAATGATTGCGAGTCCACAACGCCCAAACCCTGGATCAATAGCGAGCACGCGCATAGTTAGTCTGCATTCGTGTAGACGTCTTGCACCTCGTCACTTGCTTCAAGTGCCTCGATGATAGTAGAGAGTACTTCACCGTCTTCATCAGAAAGTGGCATTGTTTGATTTGGCTCCCAACCTTCCTCAGTTTTGGTGAATGCCCATGCTGCTGCGCCTTGTGCTGCGAGTGAGCCTCCGTTCTTTGAGAGAATGTGTTTAATTTCTTGCGCTGCTTTATTTCTGTTTCCCGTGAATGCTTCAATAATGAGTGCGCATCCACCAGGGCCGTATCCTTCGTAGGTGAGGGACTCCATTGTTTCAACTTCTCCACCCGCACCCTTTTTTACTGCACGTTCAATGGTGTCCTTCGGCATGTTCTCTTTCTTCGCTTTTTCAATGAGCATGCGTAGTCCTGGAGAATTCGCATCACCATTTGCTTTCCGTGCTTCGGTTGCAATAAGACTCCCGAGCTTGCCGAAGAGTTTCGACTTCTTTGAATCTTCCGCGCCCTTCTGGCGTTTAATTTGTGCCCATTTACTATGACCTGACATGAATAAAGAATACCTGATGAGGAAACGAGAGGCAAGTATTTTGAATATTGCCATCCCGATAGGACTTTCTGTTGGCGAAGTAATCCCCCGAGAACTTCCTGCGCTACGCGTTTTTTATATGGTTAAAAACTTACACCAAAAGTTCAGAAAATTTCTTGCGACGCTCTTCTTCAGTAAACGAGAGTGCCCAGTCCCATGCCTCTTTATAGAGAGGGTGTTCTGACTCAATTTCAACCACAATATCCGCAAAATTTTTCCCGTAAAGATCGACGAGGGTATCATATAAACATAGATCTAAATTTTTGTGATTTTCTAAGCTACTAAATTCAGGAAGTTTTATTTTTTTGTAAAGAATACGATGCCCCATTTCATGAACGAGTGTTGCCTTTTTCATGTCGGAAGAAAGACTGGCACGAAAAGAAAAAGGGTGTGATTGCCCACGTCCTTCGAAAATAACTGCATTAATAAATGTCTCACGAAACTGTAGTCCCGTCTTCCGTTCCCACTCAATAACAATCTTCTCCCCCTCAATATCCCAAATATTTTGGTATTCATCTGTCGCAAGCAAAACATCAGTAATATCAGAGTCAGGATGAAATGTAATTTTTATCATAAGATAATTAATTTAAAGGAGTTTTTCTTGGATATCCTCAGGATAGTCGAAGCCGAGGTGCTCATGTGCTTTTTTTGTTGCAATGCGTCCGCGCGGGGTGCGTTCGATAAGTCCAAGTTTTAAGAGATAGGGTTCATAGACTTCTTCAATCGTTGCAGCTTCTTCTGAGGTTGCGGCAGCAATGGTGCCAAGTCCGACAGGACGCCCGCCAAATTTTTCGATGAGGATCGTGAGCATGTGTCGATCTGGTTGCCCGAGTCCTATTTCATCTATTTCAAGCAAGCGTAGAGTTTCTCTCACTGCGTGTTCATGAAGTGGAATTTTGTTTACTTGTGCAAAATCTCGCGCACGTTTGAGAAAATAATTTGCGGTGCGCGGAGTGAATCGACTACGGAGCGCAATCTCCCTTCCTGCAGACCCTTCGAGCGGAACGCCAAGAATATCTGCTGAGCGAGTGACTATCTCTTCGATCTCTTTTTCCGTATAAAATTCCAAGCGAAACACTCCACCGGAGAAACGTGAACGCAGTGGTGCGGAGAGGAGTGCAATACGCGTTGTGGCGGCGATGAGAGTGAACGGAGGGAGTTCCAGTTGAATGGTGCGCGCAGATGGGCCTTTGCCGATGATGATATCGAGCACACCGGACTCCATTGCAGGGTACAGCACTTCCTCTACCATTTTGTTGAGTCGATGAATTTCATCGATGAAAAGAATGTCCCCGGGATTTAGGTTTGTGAGTATTGATGCGAGGTCTCCCACTTTCTCGATTGCGGGGCCTGAGGTGCTTTTCATTTGTGCATTTGTCTCTTTTGCGATGAGGTGTGCAAGAGTCGTCTTCCCCAGCCCCGGTGGTCCATAAAAAAGAAGATGTTCTGGGGGGTGTGAGCGCTCTTTTGCAGCACGAAGTAATATCTCAAGGTTCTGCTTGATATGAGTTTGCCCAATGTAATCATTCCAGCGTTCTGGACGAAGCTTTTGGTCGAGAAATAAGGTTTCTTTGTGTTGTTCAGGGATATTACTTGACATAAAAATTGATTGTGCTATGCTTCTTTCAGTACAGAAATATACGCCCTACAGATACGACTTCGGCGAATTTCCTTCTCAGTATGCCACAAAAGATACTCTTCCAAAAGAATGAGTTTTCATATCTTCTCTGTGACGTATTGACAAGAATTTAATTCTGTGATAAAGTATTCATATCGTGATCTTCGAAACGGTTAGTGGTGATTTGCACTTCTACATATCACCCTTCAAATAATTAAGGCCCCACAGGCTTCCATGATGTATCTCCGAGGATTCTCTGGTTTTATGCCCCGTGCATATATGCTGGCGAACACCTTAGGAACACGTTTAACTTTTTTCGACTTCGATGAAAGTAGTTATTTGAAGGGTAATGTGCTGAAGCGCGACTTGTACACTGAATGGAGGGCGGAACAGTAAATGTGCCGTGTGGATGCACACCGCCTTCCTTCCATCCAGATGGCAAGATAATGAGAAGATAATAAGACCGCCTAGTGCGGTCTTATTATTTTTTATATATGTCGTGATCGTCAACCGCCAAGAGCACCGCCTCATCTTTTGAAGCCCATTCAAAAATAATGCGATTTTTATAATCGACAGAAAAAATACAAAATTCCTTAAGGGAGCCTTTGAGTTTGTGAACTTTTAACATCTCATGATTGTTGGTATTTTTAAAAAGCTCAATTTTCTCGATAGTTTCTTCCTGTAAATCTAAGGGTAATTTTTCCAGTAACCTCAAAAACTTTGGAGTATAAGCGACGTTCATGACTAAATTTTTTTCAGTAGCTTACGGAGATTTCCACGTAAAACCTTTCCATCTTTTGCTTCCTGCGATGCCTCAAGAACAATGCGCACTGCTTCATCTTCAGAAAAACGGGTGAGTGCACGACGAACAACGTCGGCCTTGTTGGATGCGCGACCGCTCCTTACTTGGTTATTGATGAATTTTTCTAACTCTGGGGTGAGGGGGACAGATAGTGTAGACATAAGTGTGCATGTTAAATATATGATATTATCATATTATAGCAATTTCATTATATTCACACTTTCCAAAACGAAGGAACGATCTCAGAAGATTTTCTCTTATTAGCGGTTCTCATCGAGTCCAACGGCACGTTCAACTTCGGCAAGTGATGTCATTCCTGAAATACATTTCATAATGCCATCTTGGCGCATATCGAGGATGCCTTGTGCTTTCGCTGTTTCTTTTATCTCACGTTCACTAGGATTTTCTCGTAAGATTGCTTCAATATTCCGGTCCATGAGGATTCCTTCGTAAATAGAGACGCGTCCCTTGTATCCGGTAAAAGAACATTTTTCACAACCAACAGGGCGCCATAGTGTTTCCGGAAAAACAACCATGGGACGATATTTTTGAATTTCTGGAATCTCACGTAGTAAGGATTCTCGCTCTCTTCCTTCTGGAGTGTATTCCTCCTTGCAGAATTTACACAATCTGCGAACGAGTCGTTGTCCGATTGCAATATTTAACGCCGAACTAATGATCTTTGGATTGACGCCAATATCAATAAGACGAGGGATAGCACCTGCGGCATTGTTGGTGTGGAGTGTGGAGAATACCAGGTGTCCAGTGAGTGCAGAGTCAATCGCAACGGATGCAGTTTCTTCGTCGCGAATTTCTCCAACCATGATGACATCAGGATCTTGACGTACTGCGGCGCGCAGTCCGTGTGAGAAGTCATAGCCTTTTTCGTGATCAATTTGTGTTTGCGAGATACCTTCGAGGTGGTATTCAATAGGGTCTTCGATGGTGATGATTTTTATTTGTGGACTGCGAAGTCTTTTCAAAAATGCGTAGAGTGTTGTGGTTTTTCCTGATCCAGTAGGACCGGTTGTGAGAATGAGTCCATTTGGTTTCGCGATTTGGTCAACCATGATCTTATAGAAATATTCATCCATACCAAGTTCCTCCAGTGGAACGGAAATAGATTTTGGATTCAAGATACGCATCACAACCGATTCCGCATATGCTGCGGGAAGTATCGACGTACGCACCTCCACATCAATACCGCTGATCTTGATGGTAAAACGACCGTCTTGCGCTTCATGTACGAGATTCAATTTTACTCCTGCGAGTAGCTTGATGCGGGAGAGTACTTTTTTGTAATTTGGATGCGTGATATCAACAACGTCTTGGAGAATACCATCCAATCGATAGCGTATACGCACAATCTCTTTTTCCGGTTCAATGTGGACATCCGAGACTCCTGTTGCAACTGCTCCACCGAGGACAATTTCTACAACCGTTGAAAGTGCATGTGACTCACCTGAAGCAATTGCGCTTTCAACTACTGCTTGTACGTCAGCAATTGTTTTGATGATGGAAACATATTTTTGCATTGTTTCGTCTGAAACAGACATGACACCTCGGGTTTCCGCCTTTGCATAGGAAACTTCATGATAGACTTCCCATGAACGCTCAATACCGAATTCTGATGCAATTGATACTGACGGGGTATATCCTTGGCGAGTGAGGTCTTCGAGCACTTGATTTACGGTCTCATTGTGTGGTGTCTGCATTGCAACGTCCACCTCATGTGGTTTTGTGCCAAATCCATAGACAACTAGTTTTGCTTTTCGTGAGGTCTCTTCGGGTATCAATCGAATAGCGTTATTGTTGATAATGACCCGAGAGAGATCCGTATAAGGAAGTTCATAGCGCTCTGCGAGTATTTGCGCGAGTTGCTCCGCCTCTTTTTCGCGCATGTCACTAAATATCTTTGTTTGTTTTGCATCTTGAAATTTTGGCATTGCTCATATTGTACATCGACAACCGAGAG
>DIZR01000043.1:3796-4830 GCA_002429425.1 Patescibacteria group bacterium UBA6023 | reverse complement strand
ACCGAGAGCGACCAAACAAAATAAGATTTTTATGTTTGACAAATAATTATAATAGTGTATAATGCCTTTATGAAAAAGTTGCGACACAACGGGGTTGCCCTGTCATTGGTGGTCATCCTCCTTATATTCTTTGCGCCACAGAGTGTTTTTGCATACCAGGCAGCACCTTTTGCCGTCACGATGCCTGCCATGTTTATTACGGAAAAAAGTGCGCAAATAAATGGACAAGCAAACCCAAGTGACATGCCTGATGCATATAGTTGGTTCGAGTGGGGTATTTCGGGTCGTATGGATATTGTGTACGAAACTCCACATCAAGGTCTCAGTGGTCAAAATATACTTATCAATACGAATGCGACAATTATTGGACTTGCCCCAAGTACGCAGTATTTTTATCGGCAGATTGCTGAAAATGGCCGAGGAAGAGATACGGGGCAGACAGTATTTTTTACCACAAAGCCTCTCGCAATAATGGTTCCACCGTTGGTTATTGTCGAAACAATAAGTCCGCTTGTTGTGACTGATACAACGGCGACATTGAAGGGATATGTAAGTCCTCATGGAGATAGGAATACAAAAGCATGGTTTCAATGGGGTTTTTCGCAAAATTTTGAGAATCAAACTCCAGCGAGCGGTGTTTCCAGTGACGCTGGTCCGATTGAAAGTCCATTAAATAATCTCACTCCAGGAACAACGTATTTTTATCGTGTTGTTGGAGAGAATACAGCGGGACGTACATTTGGCACAACGCGAATGTTTCTCACAACAGGAATTCCTCCTCCTCCACCCGAACAACCTATCAGCCAAGCAGTACCAATAGAACGTGCAAGCGATGGTGTCGCGCGCAACACCACAACGAGTGGCGCCCCCCTTGCTCAGGCTTCGTCAAATAATAGCGGAGATGGAACATATGGGTTGCCCGGTATCTCTTCGGGAAACCGCCCGGGAGATATATGGGGCGCATTTTTTAAGAAAAAAACTCCTACGAACAACAGTGGAGTAAGTACGCAGGGACAGGTTGCCGGTGTCGCGGG
>DIZR01000043.1:333-3646 GCA_002429425.1 Patescibacteria group bacterium UBA6023 | reverse complement strand
TCAGTGAATCCGCTTTGGGGATTTTTGGGCAATCTTATCGGACAACGTAGTGTGCAGGTGACAATTGAAAACATTGGACCAAAAAATGTTGTTGCACATACACCGGTTGAGTATCGTATTACGTATGTATATCAAAGCGCCACACCAGGGATAAATGCCAAGCTGAAGATCATTNNGACAGGTTGCCGGTGTCGCGGGGTCAGTGAATCCGCTTTGGGGATTTTTGGGTAACCTCATTGGACAACGTAGTGTGCAGGTAACAATTAAAAACATTGGACCAAAAAATGTTGTTGCACATACACCGGTTGAGTATCGTATTACGTATGTATATCAAAGCGCCACACCAGGGACAAATGCCAAGCTGAAGATCATTCTTCCTTCCGATGTGATTTATATCGGGGATAATACCAACAACGAATTATTGCTTGAAGAAGGAGGTAGTGGAGAGCGTACATACATACTCCCCATTGGGCGTATCGAGAAAGGTACGACGAGAACGCTCAGCGTGCTTGGGATGACGACGGGTGATGCAATAGGTTTTCCAAGTGCACGTGCACGATTTGAATATGACGGGGCAAATGGTACACAGGTTGTTGCTGCAACCAGCGGTGCACTCGTTACGGGAACACCAGCAACCAAATCAACCGCATCAACGGCAAATAGTGGTGGGTGGTTACCGAGTTCGTTTTTTGGATGGATACTCTACCTCATGCTTATTGTTCTTTCGATAATTGGTGTTCGGAAAGCAAAAATATATTACCAAAAACGAAAAGCAATGATCGAATCACAGGAAGGAGAAAATGAGCGCGGCCGACTTGCACAGTTGCTACCAGAATCAAATGGAACTCCCCAGGGTGCATAAGTGATATACAAAAAAGTCCTCAATGGGACTTTTTTGCGCTAAAATAGTAAGCACATGGAAACAGTAATCACGAACTTCGATGAAATGGATACGTTTGCAGCGCAAGAGTATGCAGTATTGTCGCGCATCGATACGTCGAATAATTCGACGCCTGCAATTGTACTTGGACTTTCCGGTGAGCTTGGTGCGGGGAAAACTGCTTTTGTGAGATCATTCGCAAGAGTGCTTGGAATTATGGAGTCTGTTTCATCACCGACATTTGTTATTGCACGGTTCTATCCGATTGTTGATCATCCGCGATTTACAAAACTGATTCACATTGATGCATATCGCATTGAATCAGTTGATGAATTACGTCCACTTGGGTGGAAAAAATTATTGGAGGAAAAGACAAACCTCATTGTTGTAGAGTGGCCGGAGAACATCAATGCACAGTTTCCTAAGGATGCAGCAATGCTCTATTTTACGGTGATTAATGAGACAACGCGAATGATTCGTGCATAATAGAGAGATTATGAGCACACGTATTAAATTTTTTCGTGATGGTGGACAAGCGCAGGAAACGAGACAGTTTTTTAATACTCATGGAATAAAAACATATCTTCGAGAACGTTCTCCATCAACAGTCACACCCGGAGAAGAGACTTTTGGTACGGACTTATTTGTGTTGCGCGAGGATGATGTTGCTGAAGCAAAGCAACTCCTTGATTATGAATTTGGACGTTGTTGGGGTGATGATGTGAACGGAAAATAAACTTTTATCTATTCGGTGCACTTCTTGTTGCTTCGCTCTATTTCAGAATTCAAGCCCGACTATGCACGATACTTTCACTGAGCAGTGAGTCCCCAATAATATGCATTTCTTCAGATGCACGTGTGAGCGCAACATAGAGGAGATCTTGGTGTATGCGTTTCTTTTCGAGTATAAAATCTAACGATAGTGTGTGAGCATCTTCTAACTTAAAAAGCTCCTTCCATTCACCGACAATACATACGAGATCAAACTCAACGCCCTGTGATTCGATTATCGTGCAGATGTGTACTTTTTTATCAGTAGGTAATCTGCCCTTTAAAAATTCGATACCTTCGATGTTTTTACTGAGGACACCAATGCTTTTGTCTGGATTATTCAGAATCAAATTTTGTACATATTGATAAACTTCATCCTTGTTTGTGATAATTTTTTCAACCACTATTGGACCCTCTTTTATGTTTTGAGGAATCTCAATTTTATAGCCAAGCTCTCCAATGTATTGAAGTATTTGCTTGGTATTACGGTACACTTTGTGTAAAATAACATTTCTATCGGGCGTAAGTTTTTCGTCTATCTGTTCAAAAGAGCGAATCGTTCCAAGTCGAATTTGTTGATTTATGTCACCGACATAAATCATTGATTTTGTATCTTTTCTAAGGCACTGATTTAGTAGGGAGAGTTGCTCTGGGAGATAGTTCTGAAATTCATCGATAAGCATGAGTGAATATTCAATGAGATTCTTCCCTTGCTTCTTTTTGAGTACCCCAGTTTTATCAATAACATTAAATGTTCGGATCGTCTCAAATTTTTTATATGTTTTGAGATAGATTATGAGCGCGATCGTAATATCGATACGATCTAATGCTGAGACTTTTTTTTGTTCCGAAAATAGCTGGTTAAATTCTTTTGAAAAATGTTTGCTGTAAATACTTTGTAATAATGAAAAGATATTTGAGTAGAACTTTTCTACCCCAAGCGCACGAAGAATTCTTATTTTTTCAAATTCATAGAGATTTCTCTGTGTGTCATTGTTGCCAAAATGTTGGACAAATTGCACATCTGAAAGTTGCAGTATGTCGGATGCCCACTCAAAAAATGTCACGATCTTTACATTGTTAATTCCAAGATTTGGTAGTAGGTGAGAGAAGTAATCTTTTGCGCTCGCATCTTGAACAAAGATGACGACCGATCGCGGAGAATAGAGCTCCATTGTGTCAGGGGATTGGAGGAGGTATGCAATGCGATGAAAGGCGAGTGTCGTTTTTCCTGAACCAGCAGGTCCAGAGATGACAAATGACCCAGCGTGATGAGCACGAATGACTGCATCTTGTGCTTTTTCCATTACTGCAACAATTTCGGGGAGCTCGAATGTTCCTTTTCTTGAGGAGAAGTAATCATGATGGATAAGCTGTCGTGGTGAATTTTCTGTTTCTTTTGCGAAGAAGATCACTTTTCCGTCAACAATCATGTACTGCTCTTTATCGACAAGTTTTGCGTGTACCACTTCACCATCTGGACGAGTATAAGAAATGTTTCCTGGTTGCTCAAAGCGGATGCTTGCAATTGGTGCAACCCATGAGAAAATATCCTCAGAACTAAATTGGTGTTTACCAAAGAACAGCGTCTGGATTTTGTTTTCTTCGGGGTACACGAGTACACATTTTGTAAAAAATGGTGATCCGTATATTTGCTCCAAT
>DIZR01000043.1:0-306 GCA_002429425.1 Patescibacteria group bacterium UBA6023 | reverse complement strand
GTGTTTCTTCTGTTCTCAAAATCAACGGGACTTGGTGATCGTAAATTTGCGAGAGATTGATGAAGTTTTTTAACTCGCTCCTGCTCGGTAAGGATCTTTTCTTGTGTGTTGGTGATAAACAAACGAAGATTCTCAAGAAGCTGAGTATTATCATTGTTTGAGGACGTATTTAACATTAAGGTGTATATTATACATTTCTAATTATGATTACCAGTCCCTAAAGGGCTTACTCGTTTTATAAAAAAGGAGGGAGTGTGAAGCTTTTTTGCGTAGTAGATATTTATTTCTTGCTTCTGTCTCTTATAC
>DIZR01000040.1 GCA_002429425.1 Patescibacteria group bacterium UBA6023 | reverse complement strand
CGGAGGGCGTATGTGCTCCATCGTCGTTCTCCCCTTTTTACAAGGACATGTTCGGCAACCATTGCAAGCAATTCGCGCTGGATTGTTTTCTCGGATACCCCTGAAATACTCTTGGAAATATCACTCACGGTAATCGCCGGTTTCTGCTTGATAAGCGCGAGGATAATCTTCCTACGATCATCTCGTGTCACATCGGTACGGGCACGCATAACAACATCCCCATCGGCAAGTGTCGGTCGTGGCAGTATTTGTACTCTCGCAGTTTGGGCTTCGGTAATACGCTCGTGGTGTATCTCGGGTTTCTTATTCACTACTGTCGGTTCGACGCGGCGTGGCGTGTGCATCAACATCACTCGCGACAAAGGAGCAACTGCTGTTGGTTCTTGGAGTTCTTGTTTTTTCTCTGGCACGCTTACGGCAGGAACTTCATTGTGAAGATTAAGACTCCGCGGTGCATGCTCACCCTGCACTCCATCAATATGGGGTTGGTTTGTTTGTTCTCCGTCAAATTTTTGTATCGTATCTTCTCGTACCTCAAAAAAGCGTTCACTTAAAATAGTTTTACTGCGCTCTTGTGTACGATTCCATTCTGCCTCAATGCCACCCTTGAGAGCGAGGTATTCTTTTTTCAGCATGGATGCATTCATCTCGCTCATCATTCGTGTCGAGGATGCGATATCAAGAAAAGAAACTACTTTATCAATTTTCTTTAGGACAACACGGAGCGTGCTCAACTTCTCACTCAGTGGCGAACTCGACGCAACCGTAATATCCGAAAGAATATCAACTCCCGTTTCTCGGGTCNNTCGGGTCTTCCATTTCATCGGCTCCTTCTCGGAAAGAATGTCTGTAACGAGATAGAGCGCGGTCGTCAACTTCTCTGCTTTGCGCACAATATACCCATAACCCTGTATGGGCTGGTTATTCTTTTGTTCTTGGTTATGTTGTCCGATATATCTGGTCGATTCCGGATGATTGTCCTTTTTATATTCCATGTAGTGTCTTTAAATTGTCCTTATACGATATCACATCATTTAATAAAAGTCAAATGGTAGTCTCTTGGATGTCTTTGACTATGGGTGGGAGGAGCTATTTATGTCCATCATACTCTTGGGTCAAAAAATGTCCATAATGTCTCTTTGCGACTTCTTATGCGAAAAAGAAAACTGGGGATATCTTCTGTTGTTGTGCTAAAATCAAAATAAATTTATTTACCATCTATGGCAAAAAAAAGAAAAAAACAAAGCATACCGGAAAAAGAGAAAAAGGATCGGAAAGAACGTGCCACTCCCCGAAAAGGATTTTGGAGTGAGTTGCGTGAGGAGACACGTAATTCAATCATCGGAATAATTTTAATCATCATTGCACTTGTACTCCTTATTGCGGCGATGGGAAATGGCGGATATCTTGGGGGAATTATTTATGGTGGCATCCACTTTTTATTCGGACTTGGATACTATGTTGTACCACTTCTTTTCGTTCTTCTCAGTATCAACTTCATACGACTCGGAGAGAAGAGGAACATCACCGCGCCCGCACTTGTCGCAGGACCTTTCTTTGTACTTGCCGCACTCGGACTGCTCGCACTCGGTGATCGTGTGAGTGAGACGGCGGGACTCGGTGGATTCGTTGGATACTATGTCATGAGTCCGATGGTATTTCTTTTCGCGCCCTTCTTGACCAGCGTCATCCTGCTTGCGGTATTTACAATGGCAATACTCGTGCTCTTTGATACGCCATTCCATCTCGGGTTTGTGCTTTCATTTTTTAAATTTCTCCACATCACGAAACGCGACGAACTTACGGATGACGAGGTTGATACGACACTCGACAATGAGGAGGAGGGTACAACAGAAATTATTTCATTGCGTACTCCGCCAATTGAAACAGGGGTTGCTGACCCAATTACTCCTACTCCAGGATCAGTCGAACAAAAAGTTTCACTATTTGCAAAAGTGATAGGGGGTGATAAATCTGCATCAAAAATTACTGTGGACACCGTGCCATTCCGTTTTAACTCGACACTGCACTCAACATACATTGCTCCCCCACTCGCACTCCTTGCGAATGATAAAGGGAAGCCGGGATATGGCGATATCAAAGCAAATGCAAATATCATTAAACGTTCATTCCAAAACTTTGGTATTAGTGTCGAGATGGACGAAGTCTCAGTCGGTCCATCGATCACGCGATACGCATTGAAGCCAGCGGAGGGTGTGCGCCTGAATAAAATTACGGCCTTACAACATGACCTCGAGCTTGCACTTGCGGCAGCACCGATTCGTATCGAAGCACCGATTCCAGGGAAGTCACTCGTGGGTATCGAAATGCCGAACACGACAAAGTCGACCGTTGGGCTCGGGACGCTTTTGAGTGAAGCAGAATGGGCAGCAAATCCAAATCCTCTCTATGTCCCACTTGGAAAAGGAATTTCCGGTCTTGCGCAATTTATGAATATCGCAAAGATGCCACACGTGCTTGTGGCTGGTGCAACAGGATCGGGAAAGTCCGTGACGATGCATACGATCATTACCTCTCTATTATATAGAAATTCCCCGGAGCAACTGCGCTTCATCATGGTCGATCCGAAAC
>DIZR01000032.1 GCA_002429425.1 Patescibacteria group bacterium UBA6023 | reverse complement strand
AGCGTCAGATGTGTATAAGAGACAGCCACTACCCCCACCAGAATTTCCCGAAACGAGTGGATGTTCGATCACGTCAACAATGCAGCCAAATCCACCATTACTGCACTCTTGAATAATATTAATTTGAATAGTTGAGCCATCCATCCAATCAGATCGATTTACACTATCGGTTTCCTTCGCTGAATTATTATCGCGAATATTATGTACTATTTCAATTCCCTCCCCTGCAAGGTGTGTTGCAACAAGTTCGAGGCGTGCTTCACGTGTTGCACGAATACTTTGCGCAGAAAGTGTCATTGGCCCAACGATAGCTACTGCAAGCAGGGTGACCGCAACAATCGACTCGATAAGTGTGAATCCCCTAGATTTTTGCTTGATAGTGTTCATACGTAATAATTATAGGCTGAAGTTCGGCGTACGCACACCAATCGTCGTTTGAATGTCAAATTCAGTGCTTGATTTGGTTCCCGCCGAAACGACTCCGCGTACGAGCATTGTGACGTATGGCTGATTATTGTTCGTTTCTGTTCCTGTCACATAAAAGCGCAGATCAGTAATATTGATCTCCGGAGCAGTGAGATTCAAATATGTCACACCACCATCAGTAGAACGCTCAATATGCCCTCCTGTTAAACGATAGACATATTGATCACTCGCCAGAAGTGGATTACCCATCTGACTCTCAAAAGCAAGAAAAGTATCGCCACCGGCGCCAAGACTATCAGTCATTGCACAATCTTGAGGCAAGGTAAGCACACCACCCGCCCCACAATGAATATACGTACCCATGCGAATATTGCGTGACATTGAATCAATTGCCGCACTGAGGTTGTCTGTCGCAACACGAATTGCTCTTGCCTTCCTACTTGCATTCTCCAGTGAAATAAGTGCACCAATAATAATAACCATCGCAATTATAAAGATTGATGTTGAAACAATCATTTCAATCAATGTAAATCCCGCACGTGAATTGCGTATCATTGGCTGTTTTTGGATGGAGGGAAATTTTATCTTCATAATCATAATATTTATCACTGAACTGATATTTGTCCTGTTATCCATGTCTCAACAACCCGTTCATATCCCGTCACCGAGGAAACGGTAATTCGAGCACTAGAATATGGTGTAGGAAAACTTCCTACACTATTTAAATCACCGGCAATATCCGCATCAGGATTTGGTCGAGTAAACACAATATCAAACGTCTGACTTGTACTTAGTGTTGCTCCGCATTTTGGTGTAATCGTGGGAATAGTAGGAGGAGTCACCAGTCCGCAGAGCGAGACGATTGAGTTTCCCTGCAATAGCAATATCTCACGTTCACACTCCACACCCGGATCACCACACTTTGCTGGACTAATTGGTGGGTCATATCGCTTATTATTATTGAGGTCTGCAAAATATACAAAACGATCTGGCGTTGCAATATCAAAATGAAGACCATATCCGGGAAATGTCCCTGCCTGCGTTTTTGAATTTTTTACACTCATGGCAGAAACCTGTGCATCACGCACCCACTGTCCGATCTGATGTGCAAGCGTATCGAGCGAAATACGCTTATTGAACGTATTATAATTCATCAAAAATGCAGAGGAAAGAATGATAAATATCGAGAGTGCGACAAGCATTTCGATAAGAGTAAAACCACTTGCTACTGCTATTCGTTGTTTACGATGTATAAAATGTATCCACATATTAAAATACCCAGGTCAAAATATTGATTTTAAGCGCATAGACGAGAAACGTTCCAATAACCAAAAATGGCGCAAACGGTATCTCAGTCTTCATTGTAAATCGCTTTCTCGAAAGAAACAACAAATATAGACTCGGAATAAATGCCACCCAAAATGAGAGGATAATCGCACTCACTCCATACGGAAAGCCGAGGAACCATCCCATTCCCCACATAAGTTTTGCATCGCCAAGTCCCATTGCGCGTCCACCGGAAAAAAACCACAGAAATGCGAACGGGAATGCCAATAGTGGTCCCGCAGCAAAATCAATCCACCACGGAACACTGTCCATAAACGGGATATAGTAATGCGGAAGTATGCCAAGTTTCCACTTTACGAGTACTGCTATCCCCGCCAATAAAGCAAGAAGGAATGAGAACGTATCGGGAATAATTTTATGTCGAAGATCGTAGACCGTAATGGCAAGAAGGAGTGTCCAAATAAGGGCATCAACGATGGTGAAGAAGATTTCCGTACCGGTTGCCTGTAATGGATCAAAGTGATGTGCAAGAAATACCACGACATACAATAGTCCGAGTGTGAGTTCAACAAGGGGATATTGATAGGAAAATCGTGCATGACAATAAACACAACGTCCACCCTGGAAGACAAATGACAAAAGCGGTACGAGCATTCGAGGCTTTAGTGTCTTTCCGCACGACATACACTTCGAACGACCGCTGATCTTCGCTCCGCTCCGCAAACGAAAAATAAGCACATTCACAAAACTCCCAATAGAGACTCCAAACACAAATGCAAACACAAGAAGAACGATATGATAAAAATCCATTGAATAAGTATAACATGCCCCAAGTTTCAGTAGTGTACATAGAAGCATCCAAGGTCTCGCCTTGGATGCTGGAAATAAAAAACAAACCCCAGAATGGGGTTTGTTTTTGAAAATTAGCAATAATCAACGACTACGGCTTCACATCGTAACACTTGTCCGGAACACCAGCAGTATTCGTTGTACATGCCGCCGCTAGTGCACTACTCGCACCAAAGAATACTCCAGTAACGGTTTGATCGGCATCACTATTGAGAACCACGTTATCGGTACGCTCAAGATCAATTCCAAGCGCATAGCTCACACAAGGTACAACCGTACAGTTTGCAGCAGGAACAGCGGCATCCGCTCCATCATAAACATATGCTGCAGCAGAGCCTGTTGGTGGCAGTGGAGTCTGAGGAAGGAACTTTAACGTAACGAGTGATGCTACACCCGCAGAGGTAATAGGATAACTTTGACTTGCATCAAAGGCTAGCTCAAGAGCCTGTCTCTTATACACATCTCCGAGCGCACGAGACC
>DIZR01000020.1:437-4152 GCA_002429425.1 Patescibacteria group bacterium UBA6023 | reverse complement strand
CAGGTATGTCCCTCAGGTACGGTAGTGCTGTCCATCGGATCATGCCCCGCAACAGCATCGTAAAGAAGCTTTGTATCCGCAACTGTACGTCCAAATGGTCCGATTTGGTCGAACGAGGAAGCGAGTGACATGAGTCCATAACGTGAGACCGCACCATACGTTGGCTTCAGTCCCACGAGTCCACAAAATGCAGCAGGCTGACGAATCGAGCCACCAGTATCTGAGCCATATGAGCCCAACGCACCATTCATCACCACGCATGCCGCAGCGCCCCCTGACGAGCCACCCGGGACACGTGAGGTATCGAGAGGATTCTTCACGATTCCATATGCGCATGTCTCCGTAGAGCTTCCCATTGCGAATTCATCCATGTTCGTACGACCGATAATCACTGCGCCACTTGCAATGATTTTTTCAACCGCCGTTCCGTTGTATGTTGCGATATGTCCACTCAATATCTTCGAGCCAGTTGTCGACTCCTTCCCCCTGTAGAGCATGTTGTCTTTGATTGCGAGTGGAATACCCGTAAGTGGTTTTGCATTTCCACTTGCAAGTAATACATCAGCAGCTTTTGCAGCCTCCAATGCATCGGCGAAAATTTCACGATACGCATTAATGTCTGGATTTTTTGCATTCGCCTCTTCGAGTACACGTGTAGTAAGCTCCACTGAAGTGAATTCTTTTGCACGAAGTGCTTTCGCTGCATCGGTAATAGTGAGTTTTGAAATATCGATAGGCATAAATTGAGACAAAATTAGAGAATCTGCTTTACTTTGACGTATCCATTTTCGGTGTCTGGTGCATTCGCGAGAATCATGTCTGTAAAACCTCCTCCAGGATACACATTCGCGTCTTCACGCATCACGTTCTTAATATCCCCCACACGAGGAATAACATCTTCTTCGGTTGTAACTTGTGATACCTCAGAAACGTATGTCAGCACCGAATCAAGGTCTTTTGCAAGCCCCTCCTGTTCATCGGGTGAAACGGCGATTCGCGCCAATGTTCCCAAGTGTTCAATATCTTCTTTCTTTAGCATAGACACCATACTACAATGTTTCGAACATTTGCTCAAACTCCCCCTCAGAAAGAATTCGCACCTTGAGCTCCTTGGCTTTTGCGAGCTTTGAACCTGCATCTGCCCCCGCAACAACGTAATCAGTTTCTTTTGACACTGCGGAGGATATATTTCCTCCTGCCAGACGTATGCGAAGCTTTGCTTCATCGCGGGTCATTGTGGTAAGCCCGCCCGTGAGTACAATTGTTTTTCCATAAAATAGAGAACTATTTTTTTGTGATATTTTTTCTTTCATGACGGTGATATGCTCAAGAAGCCTTTTCAGTAATGCTTGATGCTCTTTATTTCGAAGCCATTGATAGAGCGAGTTTGCAACAACTCCACCCACACCGGGCACGCACTGAAACTCATCCTCCGATGCTCGAGAAAGTTTATCAAGTGTATGAAATGCTTGCGCAAGATCATGTGCAGTTTCTTCTCCAACATGCGGTATTGATAACGCAGTGAGAAATCTCGAGAGTGGTATTTTTTTTCGTTCACTAATTGCGGTAATAAGATTTATCGCAGACTTCTCTCCAAACCCTGGGAGATGACTCAAATCGCCCATCGTGAGTGTAAAAAAATCATCAGGGTTTGCAACGAGTCCCTCTTTCATAAGTGCTTCGACGATCTTTGGTCCAAGTCCTTCGATGTCGAACGCGCTACGTGAGGTGAAATATTCGAGACGACGTTTGAGTTGCGCAAAAGAATTTTTATTCACACAACGATACGCCGCTTCGCCCGGGATACGCTCAATGGGCCCATCACACGCCTCTACGTATTCGGGAAATCGATATGTTTTTTCATGTCCCGTCCTCAGCTCTGTGAGTACACGAAGCACTTCGGGTATCACATCCCCTGCCTTGTGAATGATGACGGTGTCGCCAACGCGCACATCGAGGCGCATGATCTGGTCTTCATTGTGCAGTGTTGCGCGAGAAATTTCTGAGCCCGCCAGTCGCACGGGGCGCAAATGTGCAACGGGAGTCACCACACCCGTGCGTCCCACCTGGAGTTGAATATTTTCGATCACCGTCGTTGCCTCCTCTGCGGGAAACTTAAATGCCACGCCAAAACGTGGCGACTTTGCAGTATATCCGAGTGATTCCTGAATGTTGCGTTCATTGACCTTTATCACCACTCCATCGATAAGATACTCCTCATTATTTGCTTGCGATGTCCATCGTTTCCAATATGCAACAACCTCATCGGATGTTTTACATAACTGCGCATTTGGATTCACACGAAATCCGAGCGTACGCAAAAGCTTAAGTTCATGTTCTTGAGTTTCTGGTAATGGTGTATCTAATTGCGCGATGTCATAAATAAAACTATCAAGTCTTCGGCTTGCAACAACCTTTGGGTCAAGTTGACGTACCGTTCCCGCGGCGGCATTGCGAGGATTTGCAAACAGTTGGAGACCGCGACTCGCGCGTTCCTTGTTGATACGTTCAAATTCATCCTTCGGAAGCCATATTTCCCCCTCCACAATACAATCAACGGATTTCGAAAGTGACAATGGTATCGAACGAATAGTACGAATATTCTCCGTCACATTTTCACCGATTGTCCCGTCGCCTCGCGTTGCGGCGCTCACCAGTTGACCATGCTTATATGTAAGCACAATTTTAAACCCATCGATCTTGAGCTCAGTCATATACGAAACTGTTCTTCCGCTAAATTTCTGAATACGCTCATCAAAAAGTATAAACTCTTCGGGTGAGAATACGTTATCAAAAGACCATTGTTGAATGACGTGGGTAATCTTTGTGAATTTTTTTAATATAACCCCACCCACACGTTGTGTTGGGGAATCACTCACAACCAATTGGGGATATTCTTTCTCTATTGCAAGTAATTCATTCAACAGTGCATCGTATGCCTCATCAGAAATTTCCGGTAAATCAAGTGTGTGGTACCGATGACTATGGTAATTGATAAGTTCACGAAGTTTATGTGCGCGAGTGGTGACTTTTTGTGGTGCGCTCTTTTTTAATCTTTGAGTCATTTGACCAGTATACCAAAAAAGACAACCAATTTCTGGTAGTCTTCTTGAAATATTATGTTCTAAAGGCTTATTAAATTGGATGTATTTCAAGGCGCGTAAGTAAAATATTACGAGTCATACTCAGGGTATGATGAGTAAGATTTTATGTAACGCAACGCTGAAATACGCCAATTTTAGAAGTCTTTTAGATGTTTGTGGTGACCTGTATCGTCCGTTGTGTTCTGCGCGGATCCCCAACAGTACAATTATTATATCCATTAGAAACAATAGTTGTTTGCATATCGGTCTTGCTCACCGTGACATCCGCACACGTTAAATCGGTATAGGTAATTTGAAAAAATGTTGTTCCTGTCGTCGGCGTTGTTCCCGTCGTATTATCCCATGAAGGGAGTGAGGTAAGCTGCTGTAAGTCACAATTCACAATCGTGTCAAAATTTAGTGGTTTTACCCATGCGGTAGATGTCGCAAATGCAGTATACGGTAAGCCATTTTGTGTATATGAACGATCCCAATACAATGCACACTCAAGGGTACGATCAGCGGCAATAAAAGCTTTTTCTGAATTTTGAAGATATGATGCCAATACAACCTCTTTGATACTTAAACTATAAATACTGAAACTTATTGCGAGCACAATACTAATAATAAGC
>DIZR01000020.1:0-362 GCA_002429425.1 Patescibacteria group bacterium UBA6023 | reverse complement strand
GAATGAATCCACTATTTTTTTCTGCTCGATCATGTTTAATAATGTTCTTCATATATTAGTTAAGATTAGGAAACCAATTATAAAGATCCTCATTCGCACTTATCGTCCGCGTTGCTCCTCCATACGTCTCATATGTTACCGTCGAGACAACCTTAACTTGCCGTAAAGGATTCGACGCACTATCAACACCCGTTACATGGATGATTCGCGTGAATGGAGTGCGCACCCATGGTGCCCCTAACCCCGACTTATGCTGGCGATAGAGTCCCGTGCTTGGATTTTGATAGATTGCATCGACACAAGTTCCATTACACTTCACGAGTGCTTCATCAGTCCATACCCCACTACCCCCACCAGAATTT
>DIZR01000011.1:2413-2962 GCA_002429425.1 Patescibacteria group bacterium UBA6023 | reverse complement strand
CATGAATATACTGGTAAGTGTCTAATATATAAAAAGACTTTTACTGCAACGTTAATTTTCCCTTTACTCCTACTTTATTCTCTTCTGGGGTTTTTCTTTAAAAATGAGATATTTTCACACTGGGTACGATTTTTATCGTGGTATATACCGCTTGGTATTTTATGTATTTTATATGCACCTTTGCAGTCAGGCCGATTTTGGATGATTGACTCTTATGACATTGCTGCTACGGTAATGTTCATTTCTTTTTTTGCGAGTATATTTGTTATTGTTCAGAAAATTATTCGGCTTAGAGCTCAAGAAAATCGCCCAGTCCTTGCCCTCATGATTTTTCAGTTACTATTCCCCGTTGCCATTTTTTTCTTGTGGTTAGCTGCTACAATAATTAGTTCATTCAATTTTAGCATCATGTAAAATATGCAAATCAAATAACCACTCAGCGATGAGTGGTTTTTTGTTGGGGGTATTTACTGCATTACCTGAGTGGGGATTGGTGCGGCGAATCCTTTTACTTGCTCAGGAGTCAGTATGTTGCGGTTGAGTGTGACC
>DIZR01000011.1:0-2358 GCA_002429425.1 Patescibacteria group bacterium UBA6023 | reverse complement strand
TATGTTGCGGTTGAGTGTGACCGTCTCGGTGTCGCAGCTTTTTCCCGCGGGGTGGATCGCCCATTTGGTGGTTCCGTAGGAATAGGAGTCGCGCGCGATTGTTTTCTCTGTTGTTTCAAGTGTAAAATCTGCGCATAATTCAAATGTTCCTTCATTTACCTTATTTTGCTTGTCGGGAGTGATGATGTGATACTCATACATTGCTCCTGTCTCAGGGTCTTTCAAGTTTGCACAATAAGCATACTGAGTGTTCAGCATGAGAACATCGAGTGTTGCGGGAAGTGTTTTGTGTTCCGCCCCGTAATTCGAGATGCACCCCGCGAGCGTGCTCAAGTGTTGTGCGCGCGTATTATCGAGTCCGCGGAAGCGTTGCGTGCTTGGAGATCCGGTCGTCATGAATCCAAGCACAATTGCGATGAGTACTAATGCGAGTACTGTCCATCCGAATGACTGGAACACCTTGCGAGGAATGTCGCTCTTGTACTGCACCTTTCGTCGCTCAAGATAATAGAATCCAAAAATAATTCCCGCGATCACGAGTATCGTAAGCGCCTTCAGGAAAAAACGTGCAGTGACCTCTCCTTGGAGGAAATAGAAGACTGCAGTGACCAAATCCCCAACGATGGTTATCGCTGCAGCAAGAAGTACGAGATAGGTGAGCCATTTTGTAAGTTTGGATTCCACTTTTGCCTCATCTTCACGATATCTGCGGAACCACAGACGCATTGCCATAATGTAAATAGGAGATGCAATAATGAGTGCCGCGATTGCGTAGTTGATCGCACTTGCGGATGTATTTGCATATCCATAACCTTGTGTGAGCGGATCAGGGAAATAATTATTAATAATTTGATAGTAGAGCACCGCAAGTGCAGAGGCAGTGATACCAAGGAGGATAAAAGAGAAGAGACTGAGTATCACTTCGACGGTGGACGCAAGTTGACCGTGACCGCTCTGCACGCGCTCAGGGGAGGGAATGCCACTTGCGACAAGTCCGGACACGAGCGCAGACCCGGCGTCCTCCTCCGACCATCCGACAAGGAGAAGATTTTGCTTTATCTCCTCCGCGCTTTTTCCTACCTTGAGTTCTCCGGCAACATAAGTCGTAAGATTTGAAGTATTCATATTGAAAGTGTAACACTCAAGAATTGGGGGTGCAATTTCGTGCTTTGGATGATTTCAATTCATGATTGACTTTTTAGTATTTTTGGTGTATAATCTCCTAAGTTTTGCTGTACTTTTTATTTCGGAAATATTCTACAAAGGAATGACATGGAAGCAAATTTAGCTCGTCCTGATAAATCAGGAAGACGCACTGCGCATCGTCGCGATGTGGCGCGCGAGGAAGAAACCCGGAGAGCGAATGAGGAGCGCCGTGATTACGGGCTTAGTCGTGGGTTGATTGGACTCGTGCTTACCGTCAAGCTTTATCGTGCTGTTGAATTGTTAAAGTTTTTGAAGGCGGTGAAGATACTCGAACCGCTCACCATGATTGCATCGGGAATTCTTACGGCAAGTGCATATTCATTTACCATGAAGGCATCGCTTGCAGTGGGACTCATCTTTGCACTTACGATTCATGAACTTGGGCATTTTTGGGCAACTGCACACCTTGGATTGCGTGCACGATGGTGGCTTTTTATTCCATTTGTTGGAGCGTTCATGCCGTCGCCCGATTTTCGTTCACGGACCGATGAAGCATTCATTGCGTATGGGGGTCCATTTATTGGAGCGGTATTTTCGCTCTGCACATTTGTGTTATGGTCCATTCTCCCGCTCTCAAAAGAATGGGGGAATATCCTTTATACAGTTTCTCTGCTTTCGACCGCGCTCAATCTTTTCAATATGATACCACTTGCACCGATTGACGGTGGACGTATTACGCAGGCAGTGCACCCATTTTTTCGTTGGGTAGGTTTTCTGCTATTGTTTGGCATTTCGCTGTATTTTGCTCAGGCATCAATACTTCTTGTGTGGATGCTTGTCATTGGAGATATTCGCATGAGCGCGCTTCGGCGATTCCAGGTTACGACATTTTTGTGGCTCACAATGCCTGTGCTCATCGTGCTCGGGTTTCACGGTAAATCTCAAACCGAAGAGTGGGTTTACTTCTTTGTTGCAACATGGCTTGTGAAGATCTACTACGATTGGTATAAACATCCACCACTCGTTGATCGATGCGGGCGAAATGAACCACTAACGAGTGCGGAGCGTAGACGCTGGGGTATACGATATCTATCGCTCCTCGCATTTCTTCTTGTATTATTTTCTGGACATATGTTTTTTATCAGTAGATTGTCTATGTAGTGTACTGCGTTACTCGCCGATTCGTCGGCGAGTTTTTATATACCCTAACAA
>DIZR01000066.1 GCA_002429425.1 Patescibacteria group bacterium UBA6023 | reverse complement strand
AGATGTGTATAAGAGACAGTCACTAAAGAGTCTCCCCTCAAGGTTTTTCATATTCTTTCTTGGATACCATGGACTAAGTGCAGGAATCAAATCTTCGGCCATAGTGTTTTCCCAATCAAGCATTCCAGAAAATGAGTTTGCATATGAACGTGTATCCGCCATGAAGTATCCTGTTAATGCATTTGTTTCGACATATATTCCGTAAAAAGGAGCATCGGTCAGTGAGCGAATAAGGTTTTCGGGCGGTGTACTCACTGAGATCGCATTTATAATTTCTCCGGTGGTTGCATCGCGCAGTGATCCATCTGTGGACTTGGTAATGAAATGTACGTCACGAACACCCCCTGCTGTGAGAGTTGTTTTTCCAAAGTTAATAGAGATATCCGCAATAATTTGTTCCCTTGGAGAATTAAAAATTTGTATTTCAGCAGGTTGTTGCGAGAAAGGTTTTTCAGCGACAGTAACAGGATTCGGTGTGTTGGTTTTTGTTCCTATGAGTACATAGATGCCAACTCCAACTCCAAAGGCGAGCACAATAAAGAGTACAAAAATAATCCAACCAAGATGTGACTTATTTTCATTGAGCACGCGAGATTCGCCATGTGCTTCACGTCGTGCAGCTTCCGCCATTACCATCTGTGTTTTTGTCGTTCCTTTTTCTTCGATTAACTCTTCAACATCGGCACGGAAAGTGCGCATGGTCGGCGCAACCACAGAACCACGGCTACGAAGCGCTTTCTTTTCCTTTCCTTTTTCAAAGAATGATGGACCTTCATACGATATTTCTTTCATGTCTCTCCATTATACTCATGAACACGATTCAATAAAGAGACCAGAACAACAGAGACACGAATAATCAATACTTTCGTTATTATAATTGTGTGCGATGCTCGGTAACGAGCTTTGCGTCGCGTTCATTTGGTTTAATGAAATTACTATCTGCACGCTTAATGGAAAGGTTTATACGACCTTTTTCGTCGACCTCTTTGACGACAATGGGCACCTCCATGCCTTCTTTGAGATAGTCCCCAACACGTTCAATACGAAATGGTGCAATCTCAGAAACATGGACAAGTCCTTCTGCGCTGTGACCAATTTTTACAAATGCACCAAAGTCCATAAGACGAGTGACAATACCTTTGAACATTTCTCCGGCAACATATTCGTGAGTCATTTCAGCAATAATGTCACGCGCTTTTTCTGCACTACCATTTTTACCGGTAATAAATACCGTGCCATCATCTTCAATGTCAATTTCGGCGCCAGTTTGTTCCCTGATTTCATTCACTGTTTTTCCACCTGAACCGATAATCATGCCGATTTGGTCGGGCCTAATTTTGATAACGACAATTTTTGGTGCGTACGGTGAAATGTCTGTACGTGGTACTGCGATTGTTGTGGTGATTGTCTTGAGGATAGTAATGCGCGCGTCCTTTGCTTTTGCAAGTGCTTCTTTGAGAATTGGAAGTGGAATACCCTCAACCTTTACATCCATTTGAATTGCCGTTACGCCATTTTTTGTTCCCGCAACTTTGAAGTCCATGTCACCATGATGATCTTCCGGTCCTTGGATATCGGTAAGTACTTTATATTTTGTGGGTGACATCATCATGAGTCCCGATGCAATACCCGCTACTGGTTCCTTAATTGGTACACCGGCGTCCATGAGTGCAAGCGTCGAACCACATACCGCCGCCATCGAAGTTGAACCATTTGACGCGAGTGATTCTGAGACGATACGAATGGTGTATGGGAAATCCTCTTTTGTTGGAAGTGAAGGAATGAGTGCTTTTTCTGCAAGCGCACCATGACCTATCATGCGACGATTAAGTCCACCCATACGACCTGTTTCTCCTCCAGAATATGGAGGAAAGTTATAATGATGCATAAAACGTTTTTTCTCCTGTACCTCCATTCCTTCGACAAGCTGTGCTTCCTGTGGTCCGCCCAGGGTGAGTACAGAAAGTACGTGTGTGCCACCACGATAGAAAATACCTGTGCCATGGAGGACGGGTGAAATACCTCCTACCTGAGCAAAGAGTGGGCGTACTTCATCAAAACCACGACCATCAGGACGTTTGTTCTCTTCAATTGCTTTTTTGTGTAGGAGATCATTGACTTTGTCGTCAAAATATTGTTCCGCGAGTTTTGTGTTCATTCCTTCAACTTGTTTGACCTGTTCCATCCATATATCAAAGAGTGCGTATTCACGAGCACGCCCTGCTTCAAAAAACATTGCTTCTTCAAGTCGTGGAGTGATCTTTTCCGCAAAAAGTTTAATGATGTCTTCGTTTACGTCGGGAAGTTCAATGATGCGTTTTGATTCTCCTCTCTTGGTGATGATCTCTTTTTGAAAAATTTGCAGTTTTTCAATTTCCATACTTGCGTAGGCAAGTCCCTCAATGACGATATCTTCCGGTACTTCATGCCCACTCATTTCGATCATGTTTACATTTCCATCTTTTCCACATACAACAAGTTCACAATCTGCTTCAACAAGCTTAACTCCTTCCTCGGCACGAAACGCAGGAAGTGTCATCCATATACCATTTTGTCTTGAGACGCGTATTGCAGATACGGGGCCATTCCATGGGATATTTGAAGTGGCAAGTGCGAGTGAAGTAGCATTTACCGCCATGATATCTGGCTCATCTTTATCTATCGCAAGCACGGTGATAACAACTTGTACTTCGTTTCTGATGCGATGATCAAAAAGAGGCCGGATGGTGCGATCAATGATACGTGCGGAAAGGATTGCTTCATCCGAAGGGCGTCCTTCTCGACGCAAAAATCGACTTCCAAGAATTTGTCCTGCTGCATAAAATCGCTCCTCAAAGTCAACGGTAAGTGGAAAAAAATCTCCTCCCTCACGCGCATTCTTTGCCATAACAACCGTTGCGAGCACTGCACTGTTGCCATAACGCATGAGCACTGAACCATGCGCTTGATCTGCAAGGTCATTAAATTCTGCAGTAAGTAATTTTCCTCCGATATCGATACTGTATGATTGCTTTTCCATAACAAGGACATGCTATTAGTGCCCAGATTCTCGTTTTGAATAGATATTCAATTCGATGATCCGGGCGCTATCCAATAATAGAATCACTATAGCAAAACAGAGATAAAACAACAGAGTCGCATAGTGCGACTCTGTTGTTCTATGTGTTTAAAGAGAAATTGCTTTCCGTGTTTTTCCTTTGCTTCCGTGTTCACCTCTTGGAGTACGTTTTTCTCTGTAACCCATGAGGTACCTTCCTGGGTCTTCCGAGAGGTCAAAGAAATCATTAGCAACTTCTCGGAGTTTTGAGGATGCAGATTTTCCAAACGCGATAACCTCAACTTGAGTACCCATGTTAATTTGGAGGTATTCTACGAGGGGTTCAAAATCTCCGTCTCCGGAAATAATGATTACTGCGTCGAGTTTTGGTGCAAGCGTAATTGCATCAACAGCAAGCCCTACATCCCAGTCTCCTTTCTTTGCTCCACCCCAAAATTCTTGAAGTTCTTTTGAACGTGTCTCTATTCCGATTTTTTCGAGCGCACCAAAAAATGCCTGCTCCTCACCTGTTTTTGTGGAGATGACGTATGCCATCGCGCGAATAAGCTTTCTGTCTGCTACGGCGTCCTCAAGAATGTTGCCGAAATTTACGCGTGCATCGTTATAAAGGTTTTTCGCGCTGTGATAAAGGTTTTGTGTATCAATAAAGACACCGACACGTTGATCCCTATGTTTTGTTATTGCCATAAATGTTTTGCAGTCCTGTTTTGTGCGTTGCACAAAAAAGTACTACTGATATTAAAAATATTCTTCCGACTTTATAAAAATGCAAACAGTATGAAATAAAAAAGTTTAATGAGGGTTATGTATTTTATCGCAGTTCGAGGCGCAAGTGAGGCTTGCGACCAAGCTGTAGTAACTCACCGATTTTCCCAGGAGCGAAGCGATTGGTTGAAAATCGCGATGCCCTAGATTTATCGTGGCCTACTGCGCGGAAGCAA
>DIZR01000085.1:24978-25424 GCA_002429425.1 Patescibacteria group bacterium UBA6023 | reverse complement strand
CGGCAAGCTTCTTTGCCATTGGTGCTCCCTTCTTTGAGCGAGCGGCATCGATAATCCAACTGAGTGCCAAGAACATTCGGCGCTCCGGGCGAACTTCACGAGGAACCTGGTAGTTTGCACCACCGACACGGCGTGAACGGATTTCCATGACTGGACCTGCGTTGCGCAATGCATTCTTGTACGTTTCCATTGGGTCTTCCACTTTGAGCTGAGTCTTGATCTGCTCGAATGCGTCGTAAACGACCTTCTCGGCGATAGTCTTCTTTCCACTCCACATCACGTAGTTGATGAGTGTTGAAACTTCAACTGATTTGTATTTCGCATCTGGCTGGCGAATATTACGATTTTTAACTGGTCCGCGCATATAATTTTTTATTTTTCGGCTGGGCTTTCCCGCAAGTCGGCGGTACTCCAGCACATATTTATTTCAGTAATGACTTGTAAAC
>DIZR01000085.1:11337-24851 GCA_002429425.1 Patescibacteria group bacterium UBA6023 | reverse complement strand
CTACAAACATGTAGGGCGACCGAATTCGAGTTGGGAAAGTCGAGCAGTGCGCGAAAATTAAAATTATTTCTTTACTTCGGGGCGCTTTGCGCCATAGAGGGAACGTCCCTGCTTGCGTTTCTCCACGCCTGCGGCATCGAGGCGACCACGAACAATGTGATAGCGAAGTCCAAGGTCCTTCACGCGTCCACCGCGGACAATGACCACGGAGTGCTCCTGAAGCTTGTGTCCCTCACCCGGAATGTACGCAGTAACTTCCATTCCATTCGAAAGGCGAACACGTGCGATCTTTCGGATAGCGGAGTTCGGCTTTCGAGGAGTCATCGTCGTCACCTTCGTACATACACCACGCTTGAATGGTGACGCAAAGAAAATCGGACGATTCTGAATCGAGTTGAAACCACGACCCATGGCAATCGCCTTGGACTTTTGTGTCACCTGTTTTCTACTTTTCTTAACGAGTTGATTGATCGTAGGCATAATAATATAAATTCAATAAATACCCCTCAAGGATCGCCAGCCAAGGTAGTCGGTACACTACCCACACGAAACAAGAGAAATACTCCATAAAAGAGTATGTTCTGGGTAGCGATAATCTACTACGGGAGCAGTAAAAAAGCAAATCCAAGACCTATGCAGCGAGGATTTACTACCTAAAAACAGTTTTCCGTGCCTACGCATCAAAAAGTATGGAAAATCTGTCTTTAAACCTAGGCTCCAACAAAAAGACGAAATATTCCATCAATGAGTGGCAAAAGAAACTGCCACAAGAAAAACGCAAAGATAAGAATAAACAATAATGAATAGCGCTCAAGGTATTCTCCAATATATCGATATCGAAATGGGAGTATGCTCATCAGTACTTTTGAGCCATCGAGCGGAGGGATAGGAACCATATTAAAGACTCCAAGGAGGATATTGATATACACGATCATATGCATAAGTAGCAACATTTCCGTCGTAAGTACCCCGCTCCCAAGACGGATAAACATCGCAAAAATGAATGCCAATCCAATATTCGTCAATGGTCCCGCAATGGCGACTTTTGCATCTCCCCACTTTTGATCCCGTAAATTATAAGGATTATATGGCACTGGTTTCGCCCATCCAAAAACAAATCCCGGTGAAAGTATTGCGGTAATAAGAGGTACGACTATCGAACCCACAGGATCAATATGCTTCAGTGGATTCATCGTTAAACGTCCCGCCAATCGCGCAGTCGGATCACCTAAATATTGTGCCATATAGCCATGAGACACTTCATGTGCCACTACAGAAAATACGAGTATCGCTACTGAAAAAAATGTTTGAATGATATTTGCGTCTTGCATGGTATTGAGACTCATGATAGCATATCGGACACTAAACAAAAACGTATGGCATCATCAAACGTCTGCAAACTCTGTGATAAAGGAAGTCGAATGGCCGGAGGCTACTCGAATCGTATTCGTGCAACCAAGTTTAATCCTAGTGGTGACTTGCGAAAGTACCCCAATCTTCAGTGGGTTGCTCTCCCAAAGACTGCAGTGGCCAATGGTGGAGCGAGTCGCATTAAGATATGTACGCGATGTATCAAGGGGAATAAACACCTTGAACTAAAAACAAAATAAGAGCTTTCAACTTTGGCGCCTCACTTGTCCTTCCTGATTCAGGTTTGGTAGAAGTATAACTCATACGTCTACTCAAACACTGAAACAGTCCAGGCCTTCGTGATGCATCCAAACTAGAAACGCTCCAAACGCCAGCAATGGTGTTTTTTGTTACAAAAAAAATCCGCATTCCTTTTGAGGGAAATGCGGATGGTGTCGTTATGACTTACGAGAACTTACTTTCGCTGCACTGAGAGCACGTGACGAACGGGTTTCTGACTACCACCCTTGTAAACAATGGCAAGCGAATTATCGGGATTTACGTATACATTCACGTAGTCCCAAGTCTTCATGGTGATTGTCGCAAAAAACTCACTAGCTTTTGCGCAAAGGAGCTCATCAGGATTGACGTTTTCTGCAGAATCATGAAACCAGAAATACACGACGGATCGAGCACCTTTCTGTGTTTCAACAAAATCCCAGTATGCATTTGCCAGATGAAACTGGGCAAACTTCGTCAGGTCATGTTTTACAGAATGCAGATCCTGCTCAACATTGTCGATCTTGAAACGTAACGGCTTTCCTTGCGCTTGCTTGGATGCAACACTCTCATCTTTAGTATGATGACGGGGCAACCATGAGGGAATTTCTTTTTGCAATACGCGAAACGAAACAAGCAGTTTCACTCCCAGTTTTGTGATCCGCAAAGCGTGTTGCAGAGGTAGTGAAATTTCCTGTGTAAAATTTTCAGATGCAGTAGTATTCATCAAACACTCTCCTTTGAGTAAAAACAGGTTTCGAAGAACTCAGGTGATACGTATGTATTATATCACAGATTATCCAAATACACAAGTATCCGTAAAATACTCCCCAGGAACCAAACTACATAGAGTACCCCTATGGAAAATACTAAATTCTTGTCACAACTTCTCCATCACTCGCAAACATAATATCCCCCTCCTGAAACGTCTCAAGATAGGGAATCTTCATCTTCGTGAGAAGTTCGAGAACTTCTTTGTGTGGATGACCATAACGATTATCTTTTCCCGCAGAAATAACAGCAACATCGGGACTGACTGCGCTCATCCAATACGGACTCGATGATGTGCGCGAGCCGTGATGTCCGAGTTTTAATACTTGTGAGTGTAATCCATCGCCAAATTCTCGTGCAACATATTCCTCTTGCTTTTGCGGTAAATCTCCGGACAAGAGAAATGCCGTAGTACCATACCGTACACGAAGTACTATGGATGCGCTGTTTGTTTCCATGTGCGTCGTATCTTGATCGGGGTAGAGCACATCAGCGACAACGCCGTCACCAAGGATAATGCTCATCCCCTTGCGTGCGATGATGTGTGCAGAATTTTCATCAATAATTGACTGCTCTGTTTTGTCATACACTCCATTTTCTGAATGCGCACCTGATTCGAGCACTGCGCCAATATCGTATCGCTTGAACACATCAGGGAATCCTCCGATGTGATCCATATCGGGATGGGAAAATACTGCGACATCAATGGAGTGATCCCAAAATGGAAGCACCCTTGAGAGCTGTCGCACGAGTGCACCCGATGGAGGACCCGCATCATACAGCAATTGATTCCCATTCGGCGCCTCGATGAGCACTGCATCTCCCTGTCCAACATCAAAGAATGTCACCTGAAGTGTTCTTGGTGTTGAAAAAATAAGCGCAAAGAATAGCGTAATATCAATGACCGTGAACACCGCAACGATTATAAAAAATGGATGACGATACATCCAGTGGGAGATTTCTTTCCTATTCATCTCTTGAGATTACGCAATTCATCTCACACTGTAAAGTAATATGTTTAGAGTTTTTGATACAACAATCGAAATAATTTTTTATGAAAGTCTGCAAGCTGCGCACACTCAATAACAAAACTTGTTTCGGTGTTCAAATCAATGAACGCCACCTTATTAGCATAGATGAGCTCAATCACATCCTGGTCGAACAAATCAAAACCCTGAGGAATGAATTTCATTGCACGCTCCATGCGTAATTTTTTCCCCTTACCAATTCGCGGTGCCGTAATAACAAAACGCTCGAGTTTTTTTTCATCACGAATCTTCCGATAATCTCGAGGGAGGTATGTGTTCGTATGTTCGAGATCTTTTTCTGAACTGTATCGATAAAATGTTTCACCACGTGCACTACTCTCTACGAGGTCGCGAAAAACCTGTGTGACTCCCGAGCTCCCTTCATGGACAGTTATAACAGGCTTTTCTTTTCCAGCCCTGTATGCACGAGTAAGATCAGGAAGCATCGCCTCGGTGGTAGTCGCAATCTGACTCACGATATCTTTTAGCTTTTCTGGTGATGCTGCAACATATTCCCGTCGTTTTCCACGCAGATGCACGTCAACAAGCCCTCGAGTGCGAAGCGATGAAATAAGCGTATACGCACGGGGACGGTGGAGCTTTGCACGCCTCGCAATCTCGCCGATCGGGAGTGCCCCCTCCGTGAAAAGGAGTGTGAATAATGAGCGCTCCTGCGTATTTACTCCTAGTAGTTCAAGTATACGTGATAGTTTTTCCATAATGTACTGTTTATAGTACATTTATATTTCTAAATAATCAATGTAATTAAATACTATTGAGGTGTTTTAATTATTTTAATACATATTTGTGTACGTTTTATGACCTTATGGGGAATGGTTGATAAAGTAACGACGGACCGATAGTTCATTGAAATTTAATTGAAAGGAGAAAGCAATGAAAGTACTTGAGGAAGGCAAATGGAAAATGGCTTGGTCAATGGAGGTCGTGTGCTCCGAAAAGCAGTGTGGCGCGAAACTCCTTGTTGAGGAATCTGATGTGACGGCGGTTGATTATTCGTCGCCAGCAAAATACTCTTGTGAGTGCGCCGTGTGTGGCTCAGTCCTCAATCTGCCTCCAGCCGAGATTCCATTGCGGGTCAAAGCGGTAGCGGATAAAGGAAAACTATACAGGGATTATGATTAGCATAAACACGATGCATCGTGCCGGCAGTGAAAACTCCGGCACTCATATTATGTATTACAATCTACTCATCAAGTGACAAGGAGTGAACATGGACTTGAAACAATTCATTACTGCAATTCCCAATTTTCCCAAAAATGGCGTTCTCTTCCGAGACATGAGCCCGTTGCTTGCACACCCTGAGGCATTTACAGAAACCATCTCGCAAATGAAAAATTATTGGGTAGGCAAGAGTATTACAAAAATAGGTGCATTCGATGCACGTGGATTCATCTTTGGAAGCACGCTTGCACATGAGATGGGTATTCCATTTTTTATGCTTCGCAAGAAAGGAAAGCTACCTGGAAAAACCATATCGATCTCTTATGGACTTGAATATGGGAAGGACATACTCGAAATGCAAGGAAACGCTATCGATAAAAATGATATCGTTCTCCTTGTTGATGATGTACTTGCGACAGGTGGAACGGCACGTGCAGGTGCAAATCTTATCGAAACATGTGGAGGAAAAGTTGCCGGACTTGCAACCGTTATGGAACTTGATTCTCTCAACGGACGAAAGGTCTTTGGTTATGACGTACAAGCGCTTATTACCTACGAGGAATGATCTTATGCAAAAAAGTATAAAAACAGCGGATGTCATCGCGACATTAGCGGGGAAATTCGTACTCATTGAACGACAAAAATTTCCGTTCGGACTCGCACTTCCAGGAGGACACGTCGAGCAAGGAGAGAGTCCAAAGATGTCCGCGATACGTGAATTCAGCGAAGAAACAGGACTTGTGCTTCGTGAGGTGACCTTTATTACGCGTCGTCGTGGTAAGCACCGTGATCCAAGGTATGGAATGAGTGAAACAAATGTCTATGCAGGAATCACAGCGGGTACGCCAAAGGATGAGCAGGGGTCAACAAAAGTTGTTCTATTCTCAGAAGAGGAGATATTAAAACTCCCAAAGGATCGATTTGCATTTGATCACTACAAGATCTTGGGCTATTTTTTTTCTTTGTAGCATTGGGTCCGATACGTCGGACCCTTTTCAAATTAAATTTGGAGTGTTATTGTTTCCCAGTCTGTTCTTCATTTCATAATTCAAAAGGAGAAATATTGTGAGCCAAACGGCACTGATAAACACAAGTTTTGTTGCATGCCCTGATTCGTTCGCACTTGCAAGGGGCGTCCACGATGCACTTGCATCACACTCCCCACCGGGAGTGTTGCAATCTATTTCCTATACGCGCTTCGCGTCAGGCGAATGGTACGCAAAAATACCGGAGACGGTACGAAATACCCACGTCGTTTTGTTCCACGCATTTCAACCGGACCCAACGACTGCGTTCATGAAATTGCTTATTACGGCAAACGCACTACAACTCGCATCGGCAGCATCGATTCGACTCTTACTTCCTTTCATGCCCTACCAGCGGCAAGATCGAAAAAATGAAGCTCGAGTACCGATTACTGCTCGTCTTATTTGGGACTTGATCGAAGCAAATCCAAAAATCACCCACGTCATCACCATGGATATGCACTCGGAGCAAGAGCAAGGTTTTACCAAACTTCCTGTCGATAATTTTTCTGCAAATCGGATTCATGTGCAGCATCTCATCGAGACACGTGGTGACAATCTGAGTGACATGCTCATCGTTGCTCCCGACTTTGGAAGTTCAGTGCGCGTAAAACGTTTTGCACTACGACTACTCAAAGAATCCCAAATTGAACCGCCAATCGGTGTACTCGACAAACGAAGACCGGCACCCAATGAAGCAGAAATTACCAACTATATCGGACCTAGTCCAAAAGGAAAAATCGTCGTGCTCTATGATGACATGATTGATACGGGAGGAACGATCATTGAAGCGGCAAATTTCATGCGAGAACTTGGGAGCCGGGAAGTAATCATCGCTGCAACACACGGTATCTTCAGTGCAAAAGAAGATAAATTTGGAGTTCTTGTAACCGCAGAAGAAAAGCTTGCAGGAAGCGGGCACCACATCATCATCACCAACACGATTCCTCGCACCAGTGAATATGCGCATGCACATGCATCGTGGCTCACAATTCTCCCCATTGAAAAAACAATTGCTCAAGTGATTCACGAATCATTTCGTAAAGCAGGAAGTGTTAGTAGTTTATAGTATAATTACCTCGCATCAATGATGCGAGGATTTTTATAATTTGCAAAATAAGAGTTCAAAAATCTTTGCACAATTACTCATCCTAAACAAGAGAAATACATGAGCACAAAAAAGATCATACTCGTCGACCAGGATGGTGTACTTGCCAATTATCAAGCACATCACCTTGCACTATGGAGAGCGGAACATCCAGAAAAATTCTGGATACCACTTGAAGAGGTGAGCGACCATCATATGGATAATTTGTATCCCGATGATCTGAAAGAGGCGTTGCGCACTATTCCTCATCGAAAAGATTTTTTCCGTAATCTCCCTATTGTTCCTGGAGGAAAAGCGGCACTCGAAGAAATGCTCACAAGTGGACATGATGTCTACATTTGTACATCCCCACTCGTTATACATCAGTTTTGTGTTCCGGAAAAATTTGCCTGGGTCGAAGAACATCTTGGTACAAAATGGGCAAACCGGATTATTCTCACACGCGATAAAACACTGGTGCACGGGGACATCCTCGTCGATGACAAACCAAATATTGTCGGCATCCGTACCCCAACGTGGAAACACATTTTATATGATCAGCCTTACAATCGTCATATTGAAGGGCAGCAAAGGCTCACGTGGAAAAATTATAAAGACATACTTCCACTGTAAATAAAAACCCCACACCGTATGGTGTAGGGTTATTTTACTAATCAGGAGAAAAAACGCGATCAAGAATATTTGTTGCGAACATGCATGCACCAAGATCTTCTTTTGTTGCTTCCGTCGACGATGCGGACATTTCTGATTTCTTTAAATGTGACTTCCAATCATCAAGAATTGAAAGCTTCTCATCATATTTCACAAATTCCGCATTGCGAAATTTTCGCTTGTCGTTCTTTGCAATATTTTGCGCAACGTACGTAAGAAATTCCTCGAAGGTCATTGTTTTATCAATGAGTCCTTTTTCTTCCGCATCATGTGCAACAAACCACGCACCACTCGTCACACCACCCTGTTTTTTTGCTTCTGCCTTCAATTCCTCGAGTGAGTACCGCAGGCGACTGGTGGCTACTGCCTGAAGAAACTGCTCAAACATTCCATTTATCGCCATTTGGTCAATAGCACGATCGGCGGCATTTGGACGCTTCCACTGTGCACCCGCATCTTTGTGTTGCCCCGTTTTGATGGTATCCATCTCTATGCCAAACCGACGACCAAAGCCGTAGGTATTAAATCGATGGACAATAACACCAATGTTACCAATTTCGGCAACGGGATCTGCAATAATCTCCCCCGTACCAAGCGCGATATAATATGCACCGGAATATGCACCACGAGGAATATATGAATAAACTGGAATCTTCGTCTTTTTCGCAAAGTCGCGAACGAGACGATATGATGCAGTACTCGCATACATGTCACCCCCACGACTATCAATGTAGAGAACGACTGCAGCAAGATTGCTTTCATTCTTTGCAAGCTCAAGTGTGTCATGAATATAGCGCACCGTGTTTGCAACTTCCGCGGGTCCCAGTGGATCACCCTCAATGGGTCCACGGATGGGAATAACCGCAACATGCGCAGTGCTCCATCCTGAACCAGTCACCGAAATAATACGGAAAGGTTTCTGGTCAATAAGCAGTTCTCTGTTTACTTGCTCATCCCACTTTACCCACACAAACAGAGAAAGGACAACAAAGAGTATGAACGTAAGTCGTCTCCAACGAACCTTACTTCTTTCAGAACGTTGATCTCTGTGCACGAAGGCAATCATGACGCGCATCATCTCGGGGGTGAGTTCCGACTCAAGTTCACGATGAGACACCTGCGGTGCCCGAGTCTTTCCAAATAATCGCGCAAAGAATCCAAATATAGTCTTCTTCATCAAATATCTCCTATGAAAATGTACATGCCCCATAACCGAGGCTCCCATGAGTGCTATTTCTTATAGTAGAGGAAAGCAATATTATTGCAAATCTCACTTAATGCAAAATGAAATTATTGACATATTAAAAATGTATTGAATATCTGAAACTCAATTGACAGTCTGCTTCCTATTGCTACGATGAGCGTAGTGTTCATTGAGGAGATTGGTCATGAAATGGATTATCCCGATATTGTTATTGTTAATAATTTTTGAGTTTGGCTGGGGTGATAAACACAGAGAGAGCACTTCACTCACACAATCGCACAATAACGTCGCGGAAGCAGATAAGCAGCGGAAATCAGTCATCGAACATGTTCGTTCCGCATCATACCTACTTTATGCTGACACCCCAGACCCAGAAGTATTGAAAGATAAAGGATTTCTTGGTCTTGCAAAGACAGACTTTCCAATGATTGGCACTGCGTTTGGCGTAAACAATACCGGACTAGTCTTCACTGCGGCACATGAGATTACCGACACAGGGCATTGCACCGCGAAAGGAACTGCTGAGGCACGCGAACGAGAGGCGGGACATAAAGCAACGTACTGCATTCTCATTACACAAACATACAATAAAGCATACCGTGGCAGAGTAATTTATGTCGATGAAGCAAATGATGTTGCGGTAATTCAAATTGAAGGTACCCACGACGATCTTCCATTCCTCGAATTTACCGGTAACGAAAATATCGAACAGGGGGAAGAAGTACTCACCGTAGGTGCACCACTTGGGAATGCAAATTTTATGACGATTGGTTTTATCAGTAATCCGCAATATGAAGATGAAGACACGCAGGGGCGTAAAGATGTCCAGTTTCTGGCAATCATTCAGCCAGGCAATTCCGGTGGTCCACTTGTTTCCGTGGCAACAGGAAAAACAGTTGGATTAGTCCAACGCATCTTTGCCTTAATGGTACCGAGCGTAAATGGCAATGCAATGCCAATTTCGACGGGAATGTCCTATGCCATTCACGTCAATATCCTGAAACAAATTTATGCAAAAATTATTGCACAACACTCCAAATAATTTTGGAGTGTTTTTTAAAAAAAACACTCTGAATAGATCAGAGTGTTTGGTATTTGCCATCTCAACGATTTGGCATTTGAATCATCGGTTCCGTATAAAACGGAGTAAGGTCTTTCGGTGGTGGGGCATTGACCGGATCCGGGTAAAACATAATATCCCCCGCATTATCGTCAGCATCACCCGATGCACTTGGAGGTGGGGCTCTTTTCCCGCCTTGTGCGCCAACTTCTTTGCGCTTCATTTCCTGACATGAATGATCACCAATCACAATCATTCCACGCGATTGTGCAGCTTTGCGCATGAGTATTGCATGCTGAAGACGTTGTGCAAACTTCAAATCCCATTCCGCAAGCATAAATCGTGGTTCCTGATTTTTCTTACGCACATCACGAAGAAGTAGGTATTCCCCAACACGTTCTTTAATATCCGCATGGAGTATCGCGGCGCAATGGCCGGGAGCATGGAGTTTTACTATAGTCACCATCTTCGGACGTGAGAGTAGATCATTGAGCGCAAACCACCCAAGAGGAATAAGTGCGACCCACAATACAATGACCAAAGAACGTACAGCAACATCACGACGAGACCATGCGGTGATCGTCGCAAGCGCCATTGCAAAGACAGTAAAAATCGCCACATACAAAGTAACATTGTTCATTGTGGTTCCTTCCATTCACGCAAAGGTTTAAATAAATCATTTACACTCTCCGGAATAACCGACCCATCTGCAGCAAGAGTAAATCGCGTCACGGTAATTTCATCACCATTCACACGAAGAAATGCCTTACGCGTGATAATCGGGCGCATCTCAGTGTCGTCCTTTTTTTGAATACTCACCACAACCGTAACGGGGATTTCGGTGAGCGTCGATCGATTGCTGTACAAGTGAATATTCACCGTGTATTCCCCAGAAGGAAGACTGCGTCCATATGCAACTTCATAATTAAGCTCCGTCGGGTCATCCATATTTCCACGATCATCACGCAAAAGGTTGAAAATTTTTCCACCCTTGTTTGAATATCCGACGGGTCGTTCGTCTTCCGGTGATTGCACCCATAAATCAACATCAGCATCTACTTTGTCTGGCCAACGGATCTCGACCATGATGTTCCCTGCGGGATTCACCAGTCCTTGTTTTTTATGATCCTCAGGAATTGGCCGAACATATCCAAGTACGATGAGGAGCAGGACAAGAAAAACAAACATCATTTTTTGCGATACATTGACACTCATTGTGTCTACTGCACGAGAACGATAATCATATCTGCTCACGATACACCCCCGCCTTAATGATCGCGGACACAAGTTGCTGTGTCCCACCTTGAAGTATCTGAAAAAGATAATCGAGCCACACATATGCGCACATACCTACAAGTGATGCGTGAAATGCAATACGCAATCCGGGCGGAATATTTTTAAATAGATCAATGATCTTTGAAGGGTCTGAAAGAACACTCACATCAAATCCCTCAAGAGCAATGATAATACCAATAAACGTACCGATAAGACCAAGCGTGGTCAAACGTGGAAGATTATATCCGACACTGGAAATTTTATGAAGCATATTCTCGCGAAAATCATCTGCAAGCACATGCCTTGAACTTGCATCACATCCCACCAATGAGCGGAGATATATCGCAAGTCGAGAGTTTCCGCTTTCGATCCGGTAGGTCTCGTTATCCAATCCTTGATATTTTATGTACGCATTTACAATATTCAACTCTCGAGAAGTTTTCCATATGCGAAACGTACATTCAGCGTGCGCAAGAAAAAACAACGCAAGAATAATACGTACCATGTACACAGTATCATTATCGAGAATTTTCATGATCCAGCCAGTTTGCCAGATCACCCATACCACAACGACGCCAAACACATTCACCACGACCCATTTCATGAGAAGTAGATAATTTGTATCTCCTAATGCATTTTTCATGACATGCTCCCTTCGAGTAAATTTACAAAAAACAATTACTTTCCTTATAGTAATGCCCCGCAAGAGACTGGCAAGGAGTTTTGTACTAAAACACACATCTTTGTGTATGTGAAGAATATCCAAAGAAGTACATCGCGCGAAATACGCTATAATGTCCGAATGGATATTGAAGCAATTATTGTCGGTTTCAGTTATGTGGGTATTTTTGGGCTCATGACAGCAAACGGGATTTTTTCGTTTCCTTCGAGTCAAATACTCTACATCCTTGTCGGATATTTTGTGGGCACCGGGTATCTCGGACTCATCCCCGCATCACTTATCGGCGCACTTGGAAATACTGCGGGGAATGTCTTACTGTACGAACTTGTTCGCGCACGGGGAGTACATTATATCGAAAAATTTAGCATATTTCGCAAATCTGATATTCGACGGGTACAAATTATTTTCAAAAAGAAAGGTCTGTTCTTCTTATTTATTGGCAAACTATTACCCGCAATAAAAGTATTCATCCCAATTCCTGCAGCGCTCGGACGTGTACATCGTGGCACGTTTACAATGCTTATGTTTTCCTCCTCATGGATTTGGTCGCTTGTATTTATCAGTATCGGGTACTTCTTCGGGAAAAATACGGGAGTATGGAAATCCTATGGAGCAATACTTATGGTTATTGCTTTCTTTGTGATGTTTCTTTTTTATCGGATGATAAATTCGAAAGAGGTGACGGCAGAATTGGAGTTATTAAACGAGCTTCCCGAGCGAGCACCCCATGTTCATGCCAAAGGAAAATAGCGAATGCTCCGTACAAAAGGAAAAGTGTTCCAACTGAAATAGACAATGATACCGATGCAAAAGGAATATGTGTTGCCATCTGTGCAATGAATAATATCCATGACAACAGAAGGTGCGGGAGGAGTGCAAATATAAAACCTAAAAATGGCAACACAGAGGCGACAGCTCCCGCAACAAATCCCGATAACATTGTGAGCGGAATAACTGGAAGCACCAGCATATTGACCGGGAGCGCAACAAGCGAAAGTGTACCCGTCTGATAAAGTAGTAACGGAAGCACCATAAGTTGCGTTGCAATGGTCGAAAGAAATACCTCGCGCCATAATGGATATTGTATAAAAAGCAGAGTACGTCGTTCAATTATTGGTGTCACGAATATTAATCCAAGCGACGCAAGAAATGAAAGTTCGAATGATGGGTCATACAAAAGAATACTCGGATTTTGGAGCACCATACATACGCCGGCGACAAGCAGTGCACGACCCATAGTGTACGTCCGCCCTGTTGCGCGTGCGATAAGCGCAATCAATGCCATAATTGCCGCACGAATAACCGTTGCACCGCCACCGGTCATTACCGCAAAAAGCAAAATACCAAGTCCTCCCATCGATAAGCTTCCATAAAATCCAAGAAAGCGAAACAATATGACCAGCCACTCTGAAACAATCGTCATATTGTATCCCGATAGCACCACAATATGAATGATGCCTGCACTACGAAAGATGTCGAGCCATTCACTTCCGAGTGACTGTTTTCCTCCGAGTAATAGCCCTCCGAGCAACGCATTGTGTGGCTCAGGAAAAAGTTGTGTCAACACATCAATGAAACGATGTTTCATTTTATATAATGTTCCTATTATAATATTTCCTTGCAACGTATCGATCCGACGCACAACAGGAAAAGAAATTTGATACTGAATTCCTTTTGCTGCGAGATACATTGGGTAATCAAATATTCGTCCATCTTTTTCGGAAAACTTTTTTGGTTGTGCAAGCTTCCCTTTTATTTGTAGTACATCACCATATTCATATTCAGGATATCTTGCAACGGCAACAAACACAGTTCCAAAAGCAGGTAGCGATGAACTTGCATCTTCAATTGCTCGGACCGCAATAACAAGATGGGTACTTCCCTCACGGATATCAGGCT
>DIZR01000085.1:0-11178 GCA_002429425.1 Patescibacteria group bacterium UBA6023 | reverse complement strand
CGCTCATCGCGCACAACTCCACGAAGTACTACTGATTGTCCAATTCGCTCCTCAAGTATTTTGTCACGAGGAGTAGTATTCCATACAGCATATCGAAATATCCCAAGCGCAACACAAAGTATGAGGATTGCAGAAATATAAAAAATATTTCGTTGGTATATTATTCCCACCAAGATGAGTATGGTACAAAGAAAAATGAAAAAGAGTATCACACTATTGCCACCTTCAAAAAACGGGCTGAGTGCCACACCAAGAAGCAGTGCAATAAGAAAATATGGAAAAAATGTTTTGAAGTAAGACACCTCACGATACTACCGAGAGTAGAGCTATTTGTGAATAGTGCCATTGCCTATATGCAATATGACGAAATTAATGGGAATTAGGTAATGATGCTCCCCACGATAGGAGAATTGTCTTTTCATCATCAAGTGAGACTGCCTTTTTATATTTTACACCAGGCTTCCCCTTTATACGTTTTTCACACTCTGCCCATGTCGAGTGTCGATTTGCCACACCACCAACCAATGAGAGGTACGAATATGCTTTCATGCGTGAGTGAGAGCGTGCTGCTGACCTTTTTGCGGCGATATTTTCATCTATCGCGATATTCAAGATATCGAGGGCATAGTCCCCGAGGTCCCCTTCAAATAATTCTATTTCTTGCTCTGCAGCGAACCCCGTTGCAATTTCATCAGCGCGCTCATTTCCTTTTACTCCCGAATGACCGGGAACGTGTACCCAGGTAATATGACCAAACTTTTTTCTTGCATCCAGAAGTAGGTGTAACACCTCCCAAAGATCTCGATTTTCCACATCCTTCTTTGCTATAGTTTTCCATTTTCGTTTTATCCAGCCATGAATCCATTCGGTCGCGCCTTTTTCCACATATGATGAATCAAGATAAATAATGAGGTCTCCCGATTCATTGGCAAGTCGCGTGAGTCCCTGAATAAGCGCCATCATTTCCATGCGATTATTCGTTGTATGTTCTTCACCACCACCCATTTCAATGATGCGCCCACCAACGAGTACGAGCACAGTACCCCACCCACCTGGCCCAGGGTTCCCAAGTGAACTTCCATCAGTAAAAATTAAATGTGAAGTATGTTCATCCATGTCAAAATTATAACATGATTTTCCTAACTGATACTCACGATACGCAACCGTAACTCCGGACGTCCCCTGAAGAATGACTTTTCAAATGTCGCAACAAGGTCAATTTTTTTCCCGGAAGACACGTCAATAAGTGGGAAACTTTCTGGTGTCATAAAAAATCCAATTGCATGAGTGCGGCCACCGAATGCATCAGTAAGTACGAGCTTCAAGTGATTTTTTTCTTTACCAAACATTTCAACAGATACGATGATTACCCCTCGAAAAAAGAAATGAGGTTTTGGATTACCTACACCAAATGGTGCAAGTTGTGTGATGGCGAGATAAGTACGTTCGTTCACGTCGCGGACGGTAAGCTCAGTATCGACAGTATAATTTACTTCCGGTTTTTCTTTTTTGGGCATTCCTCCATGGGCGAGAGTGAGTTGATCTTCAAGTGTGTGAATGTATTCTGGCGAAATTGAAAAACCTCCGGAAAATTCGTGCCCACCCTTATCAAGAAATACTCCGTCCGGAACCGCACACATAAGCTCGACAAGATTTATTCTTCCATCCGAACGACATGACCCCTTTATAATACTTGATCCTTCTTTTCCCCACACAAATGTGGGGCGATTATAATGTTCTGCAATTTTATTTGCAACGATACCCGCTACGCCCACTTTCCACTTGGGATTTCCAATGACAATAACTGCCTGTAATGTTCTCTCTTCAAGGTGTTGCATCGCCTCTTTCACCATACGTGCAACCTCACTCTTCCGTTCATTGTTCAAATTCGATAAAAATTTTGCGCGTTCTTTTGCAAACACAACATCATCCGTTGCAAGTAATTCAAACGCACGCAATGGAACATCCATACGACTTGCCGCATTGATACGTGGGCCTATCGTAAAACCAACATCTTCCTCAGTGAGCTCAAATTGAAATGTTCCAGCCTCTTTAAGTAACGCAATGAGCCCTGGTCGTGGAGATTTGCGGAGCACTTTTAATCCGTAGTACGCGAGCATGCGATTCTCTTTCACCAATGGAACCATGTCAGCAATTGTCGAAAGTCCCGCCATATCAAGCAACCACTTCTCCCAGCCTAGTGGAATATGCGCAAAATTTCCACGAAGAAGTATCGCTTGGGAAAGTTTGAACGCTACACCCGCACCACAAAGCATGTCATCAGGATAATGATCATCCGCTTGCTTTGAATTGAGGATTGCATATGCAGGTGGAAGTATTGCTTGCGGAAGATGATGGTCGGTAATAATCACATCGACGCCAAGCTCATTCGCAAGTGTCACTTCGGGGACATCGGTAATGCCACAGTCAACAGTGACAATAAGAGAAACTCCACCTTTTGCAAAATTTATAATTGCCTCTTTATTTAATCCATATCCCTCGTGGTGACGATGGGGAATATAATTCGAAAAATGCGCATAACCAATTTTTTTGAACAGGTCATGGAGAATGACCGAACCAGGAATGCCATCACAATCATAATCACCGTATATGATAATTTTTTCCTCATTTTTCATCGCGCGAAGAATACGCTCAACTACACGTTCCATATTAAGAATGAGAAATGGATCATGACTATCTCGCTCATAATCCGGAGCAATAAAACGTAATTTTTCATCTGCATCCAAAATATTGCGATTTTCCAATAGAAGATTGGTAAGTGGATGCATCCGTGCTAAATCCTTCATAAAAACATAGTAACACCTTGAGCGCACTTACCCAAAAAACTACCACGAGTTACTTTTGGGTATATAATAGAGATATATTCATTAATATACTTTTATGTCATTATTTGGACCCATGCGCCCCCAGGGCATCACAAAAGAAGAACTCATGTTCGTTCGTGGAGAACTCGGAAACGCACCATTCGGGCATAGTGAACAAAAACTCACCAGCACCCAGATTGATGAAATAATGGGGGACCTCAATCTTTCCATGGACCCTGACACTGCGCAAGACATTACGCACAAATGGAATCAAGTAAGTGCACAAGAAGCAGCGGAAATCGAAGCAAATGCAGCAGATGGTAGAGGGATAAAATACAGCAAGGCACAGCTCGATCACATCAAGCTTGTGTTCGATAAATATCTTTCAATTGATAAGCATCGATCAATTTTTTAATATCATGGAAAACAGTTGCATATTCTGTAGTATTATCAAAGGAGAAATACCTGCACAAAAAATATTTGAAGATGAAGATACCTTTGCGTTTCTCGATGTTCACCCCATCAACCGTGGACACACACTTGTCGTTCCCAAAATACATTATGCAAACATTTATGAAGTACCCGATGACGTGCTCGCAAAAATAATGCATACGGTGCGTTTTCTTGCGCCGAAGATCAAGCAGGCAGTTGGTGCGGAAGGAATCAATATTGGTATCAATAATGACAAAGCTGCAGGCCAACTTGTCTTCCACATTCACGCGCACATCATTCCCCGTTTCGAGGGTGATGGACACGCACACTGGCACGGCAATCCCTATCAAGACGGAGAAATTACCACTATCCGCGATATCATTGGCCAAGAATTCAAATAAAATAGGATGATGAAATTGGCGCATTTCTTCGTTGCGCTACACAAAATATTGTTCAACATACGAATAAGTATGTCTCACAATATTTTGTTTGCCCGCCTCGAACTGCGAACAATTTCATCATCCTATTAATTTCAAAATTAAAACATCCAAGGCGAGACCTTGGATGTTTTAATTATTCCAAGGGGAGTCCTTGGAATTTCCTCATTCATTAATGTGAGTAAAAAGAAGTGGAATCAAAAAACTTTCAATTTCGGATGCAGTACGAGGCGAAGGCATAAAATGCAAGCGAGATTATGCGACTTAATAAAATTCATGAAATTTTTCCAGCGCTAAAATCAGATGCAATGCGCAGTGCTGGAGTTGAGTGATGTGCAGAGGATGTACGTGCGAGTACTGCCTCAAACTCACGAGACGAAGCACGAGCAGTGCACTGATTTTAGCGCTGGAGGGCTTCGATGCCGGGAAGAGTTTCGTTCGCCAGAAAATCCAACATCGCGCCACCCCCCGTTGACACAAATGAGAATTGCTTAATCATCCCCATCTCATCAATAAGTGCGACCGTGTCGCCCCCACCAATAATCGACATCGCACGACTTCCCCCGATAAGCGCGAGAAGTTCACGCGTTCCTTCAGTAAAACCTTTTTCATAAAATCCCAGTGGACCATTCCATACAATAAGCTTCGCAGCACCAATCACTCCGCTCAAATGTGAAATTGTTTCATGTCCGATATCGACAATCATATCTCCCGATGTCACCCCCTGCACTCCACGTACATCAGAGCCTGCGGCATTATTTACCACCACATCAGTCGGCAATATTAAGCGATCACTTGAAAGGAACCCTGAAAGACCTTCAAGCTCACCATCATCATGTACTGACTCTCCAATTTCATATCCCTTTGCCTTAAAAAGATTATTCACAATTGCACCACCGACAAAAACATGATCAGCAATACCAAGAAACTTTTTTAGAAGTGGCATTTTTGTGTGTATTTTTGCACCACCAAGAATAAAAAGAAATGGATGTTCTGGTTCAAAGGCAACGGAAAGCTTCTGTATTTCTTCTTCCATTTGAAATCCAACGTAGTGAGGAAGGAGTGCGGGAACACCAACAATCGAAGCATGCGCTCGATGTGATACCGAGAAGGCATCATTTACATAAATATCACCGAGTGAGGCAAGATACTTTACAAATACTGGGTCATTTGTTTCTTCTCCTTCACTGTGGCGAAGATTTTCAAGCATGACCACATCTCCATTTTGCATTTCTTTTGTCAGTCGCTCATTTTCAGAACTCATGAGTATGCTGAGAAATTTTACATCAAATTTTGTATTCAAATACTCTGCAACTGGTGCCAGCGTATCCTCAGGTTTTCCTTTTCCGATATGACTGATAATAACTATTCGGGCACCATTATCACGCAGATAGTTCAACGTGGGGAGTGACTTTTCGATACGAAATGGGTCACGAATTTCTGCACCGTCGAGCGGAACGTTAAGATCGAGGCGTAGTAACACTCTTTTTCCAGTAAGATCAGTACATTGCATTACGGAAGGAAGGGATATCATAATTTGCGAAAATTATTAGCAATATGGATAATTGTGGAAAATTTCTCAGGATCAAGGCTGATACGACCAACAAGCAAACCATCTGCTTCACCTTCCTTGAGAAATCCTTCTGCATTGCGATCATCGACAGAACCTCCATACAGAATGGGAATGGTGAATGCAACTTTTTTTCCAAAATACTCCGTCAATTCTCGCCGAATAAGTATACTCATTTCACGACAGTCCGATGGAGTTGCCGCACGTTTTGCTTTTGCACCGATCGCCCATATCGGCTCATATGCAATGACCAGGCGCTTAAACTCATTTTTAGGAAATCCTTCAAGTGATGAGTGGAGCTGCATTGCCACCTCATTAAAATATGCCCCGTGCTCATCACGCGCTTTCTCGCCAACGCACAATACCACAGTTAATTTATTTCGGATCGCAGCGACTACTTTTGCTGACACCTCTTTATTTGTTTCACCCATTGCGCGACGCTCTGAATGACCAAGAATAACATGAGTTGCACCAATGAGAGCGAGTGCGCGGGGTGATGTTTCTCCCGTATGTGCTCCCTCGTCTTCAAAGGATGAATTTTGCCCTCCGATGCTTATCTTCGCTTTCGCTTTTATTGCGATAAGTGTTGATATGAAAAGCGCTGGCGGACAAACAATAACTTTCGCATGAGTAACACCCCTTACACCCTTTTTAATCCCATTAAATATACTTTTCGCTTCCTTTGGTGATGAAGGAAACATCTTCCAATTTCCAATAATAAGTTTCATCTCATTATTATAGCAAAAAAGGTCTCATGTTACGTAGAAAACTATATTTCATCCCAAGATAATATTTGGTACTGAGAAGTCGTTAATGGAAATGAAGGTGGTGGACTATAAATGAGATTTGGGTCATAAATGATGTTTCGGTCCCAATATCCTGACCAACACGAACCTCCGCAACCCCACTGAAATCCATATCGCTTATTCGAAGCCATCATCCCATAAAGCGTAATAATAGTTTTTTGAGAATAGGTTGTTCCACACGAAGTATAGTAAAAATTCATCCCCACACGACCATTTTGAGCAATAAGTGCGGCGTCGATCCGCTCTGTACTTGCAGCACGAAGACCGGCACCGATATCTCCTTGTGACATAAGTGCGATAACGTCTTGTCCATCATAATTTGTGTATAGAAGATTATTATTCACAATGATATTCGTGTATGTCGAAGGATTTTCAGGAAATCTTCCTGATGCAACAGTAAGCCGTGCAGTATTGATTTGACCATCTATCCAAAGATTATCCTCCACAAAGATAAGTCCATTTGCAGGAATCGCATAGTTCCCAACAAGTGTCTGAGTATTTATACTCCAAATACCCCATCGATCTTCCGGTACCCAATTCTTGCAGTTACCGTTTGGTGGTGCGATGAGTGTGTTCACTCGATAGATGTCAAAGGTTTCATTTGTTTTAAGTACAATATGATACCCAAGCGCTCCGGAAGCGGCATAATATTTACCACCTGCTTGCGCATCAACTTTGATCTGGGCGAGGTCGGCAGTCATACCCGAAAAATCTACAGCGGGAACACCAACTTGACGTCCCACCATAAAAACATCCGGACGAGAAGGAAGTGTAGTTGGTGGATTAGGATCGGCAGGAGAAAGAAGAGTGTGCACGGACCATTCATTCGTTCCATAATCGGGATCAATATAAGTAGTCTTTGCGCTCGTCATAATATTATGAATAAGTCCATTGAAATTGATCCCACCATTTGAATGTACAGGACCCCAAATCTCCGTCCCCGAGCCAAATCGCACATCAGAATTGGAGACAATTGCATATTTTGCAAGTGAGGGTTTCGCAAATTTTGCCTGTAGTGTCCGGTGTATAGATGGATCTGCGAGCACTGTCCCCGTCGAGGTCACGGTAACTAATGTTGAGCCAAGCAATGGTGGAGTAATGTCAAGAGAATACGTACCGAGCTGCACTCCACTTTTATCGTAAAATGGGTGAACATAAGGACCTGATACTCCAGTTCCGTCTTGAAAATCCGTTGGTGCATGTGCAATGTGCCAGCGATAATATGCAATACCGGCCTCCGCAATATCTATTGCCTGTTCTCGCTGTACCATATGTCGTGCAACACGGACAGACATTATTCCCCAACCAATAAATCCGGAAAGAAACATCATTCCAATCGCCATAAATGCAATAACCTGAATGAGAATTCCGCCTCTCTTTTTTTGAAATATTTTACTCATACACTATAAATTATCCTTAAGATTTCGAAGTGTTACTTGCGTTGTATAGGTCTGATAAAAGGGCGAGCGGGCCGCGTTTGGATCTACGTCGAGTGATATTTTTATCAATCGGATAGCAGGAATAAAAACTGGCTGAACAAGTGGTGCGGTTGAAGATGCTTGCCCGTTGTATGATGCGTCATAATAGGTAAAAATTGGCGTAGTTGAAGAATTTTTTATATCGTTTGCCACTGTGGAAATTTTTTCAAGAGCAAGATCATACATTGTTCCAGTTGGCTTGGTGATTCCTTTTTTTAATACATTGTATACATTATTTGCACTTGATGTTGCAAAAAAATATCGTACGCGCTCAATGGCAACATCGTTGTCAATATTTGAATAAAATACAAGCGTTGACGTTGCTGCAATTTCTATTGCGTATGCTCCGCCAGATGAGGGCGAGGCGGAACGTAACTCTGAAGTAAATGATCCGAGTGTTTTTCTGATTTGCTGCTGTGAAATCAATGCACTTTGAAGTACCTTGGAGTTCGTGAATATACTTTTTTCAAAAGCAATCATCCCTCCGGTAATCATTACAATGATCGCGATTGAGACAATCACCTCTATAATAGTAATACCTCTGGATTGCGCGCTTGTGTGCAATAAAAGTCTCATAGTTTAATTATATCTCATTATCATATGAACATCCTTATGGATTCAGTGATATCGCTTGTTCCTGCCATGGAGTACCAACACTAACAGAGACCGTGCTCGAAGCATTCACATACCCGGAAGCAGAAACATCAAGCGCATATGTTCCACTCGCAAGACCCTGAAAAATAACTTGTCCGGGCGGTACACATGCAGACGTAAAGGTAAATTGTACATCGGACACACTTGGCGTATATGTCGTTGATGCAGTACTTAAGAATATCTTATACCGAAGATAGCGATGTCCATTATTTACGGGAGCAAAATTCGTTGTTGTCGCATTATAAAAAGTCGCAGCAGTTCCATCAGGTCCAAGGTAGTTCCACGATGACGTCGAATTACTCGTTGCAATCTGAAAGTGCGCACTGTCTCCGCCAGTATCAATAGGTTGTCCTGTTGGCTGATAGGTGAATTGATAGAAATTCGCAGCTGCGCCAGTATCAAACGTTGAGGATTCAAGGATACCAGATGAAGTATAGTAGCCAAATATCTTTGCTAATGTCACCTGTCCAGGAATAGTTACCTCATCAATACCACTATCCTTTGAGAAATATTTTGTTTCATCAAGATAATTAGCCTGCCCCGAGCCACCAGACCAATCGGTTTGCCGGAGATAACCACGACCCGTTGTCTCCGTAATAGGTCCTCCACCATTATCCATGGTAACGGTTGCACCAGTGATTGGAAGTCCCGTTGCGCCATCCTTTACGGTTACCACTACAGAAGGGGAATTTTTGGGTACCATGACTAATTGGATGTTTTGCACTGCACCAGGGGCAATGGATATCGGGGTAAGTGGTACAATACCTGCGACATCATAACTCGTCGACGATGCAACAAGTGCATAGGAGTCCCACTCGATATCTGTCAACTGTTTTATTCCCTCACCATCAGTCGTAAAATATTTATCGTACTTAAATACGTTCGGCGCCGTTGCGATAAGTTTGCTACCTGTTAGTTGAAAATCTATATTTGGTCTTGCTGCACAAGAAGGGCTTACGCTTGAAAAATTCAGTGTTGCAACACGGTCAATTGCGAAGGTAATTTGTGTCACCGTTTGTACAGCAACAGTCGCGGAAGGCTTCACTGGGTTTACTGTCGGAGAAAATCCGGGTGCGTATGTTTTCTCCGTTGAATACCCTGACTTACTAACGGTAATTTCATATGATTCTGTCGCAGGGGGTGCATCAACGATCTGCAGGAGACCGGATGCATTTGTCACATCATTAATATCAATAATTGGAGTAAGACTATTATTCACGACGTGCACATTCGCCCCCTGGATCGGTAAACCACTTGCATCAAGGACTTTAATAAAAAGAGAGCCATTTGTTGAAGCGCTTTCAAGGTCTTTGGGACCAATAATAGTAGAAAGAATCAGTGGCTTGAAATTTTTGCAACTGATACACATGAGCTCAATTTCCGCGAGCTTATTGTCTGCGGGAGATAGGTCATTCGGCGTACCTCCCGCAACACCATCAAATGGCAGGTCAATATTTCGAATTGTTGTTGTGGCAATAAATGTCTTACCAGCGCTCATCAGTGTTTGTACCGGAATGAGCGTTCCAGATGGAATACCACCAACGGTACCAATTTGTGCGTATGAGAGATTACGAATTATTTCAAATTGTGCATTCGCAAGCGCGACGCCATCAATAATCGCTTGCGCATTTCGTGAAACCTGAATCACTCGCGCAAATGTCGCATAGATCGAAATTGCAATCAGGGCAAAAAGAGCTGCACCAATCACGGTCTCAATAAGCGAAAATCCGTCACCATAATTACGTTTTTGTTTTATCATAAAACTATACGTAGTATAACAAAAATTTCAACATCAAAACTACCCGAGTATCATTTTGTTTTCATAAATGAGAAAAATTACTTCAACTCACTCCAATTTGTTGCGCCCCACGGGGTCACCGATGTTGAGGAATCTGGAACAAAAGTGAGATTTGCGACCGCACCATCATAATGTATGCCTGTACCATTGGCGAGATTCAATTTATATCCGATTACCGCAGTCACAATAGCATTATTGGAGATATCGATCATTGAATCGGTGGTGTAAAATAGTGCGCCAGTGGCGTTGTTCGAGATTTCGATTGCACTATTATTTGTAGTACATCCCGGGAGGAATGTCCCAGGATCACCATTACATCCCACCTTATCAGAGAGAAGCATAACAAAGCTTCCGGCAACTCCCGACCCGGCAAACTCCATGTTATTGCCTACATTAATATATCCGTCTGCGATGAGCATGCAACTATTCGCTCCGTATGCTTGCGAACACTGTATTTTCGAATAATTTCCCATGGTTACCGTACCCTGGACATAAACCGTCCCCGAAAGGGTCAATGTTTGTTTGTTATCCATCAGCAGATTCCCCGTGATTACTTTGGGTCCAAGAGTAAGGGGGAACTGATTGCTATTACAAATATCTACCCCTCCACTCCCACAGTTTCCATTGATAACTCCCCCCGCTCTCGCATCTGACTTCCATTGTGCAATGGTCGTGGAGGAAAATGGAAGTGGAACAACAGGAGGCGTTGGAGAGCCTGGATATGAGACACCACCAACCGTTCCCCCGAATATGACTTGGTAATATGCATCACCAGAAATTGTGGTCTCGTAAATTTGATTAGCCTTTGCATTACCTCGGATAGTCACACTACTAATCTGGCTCGTACCACCAGAGCCAAAATATGTTTTGAATGCAAGGGTACCAGGGACGATCTGCCAGTAGAAGGCTGTCGGAATTGTCCAATCAGTAATATATAAGCCTAAGTTTGTTGTGGGCGAATTTGGATCATCATTGTTACACCAATACCAATATTTATTACTACTCTGCGTTGCATCAAACACGATCCAATATGTTGTACCCGGGCTGAGTATTGGGGGATTCGAAAACACGACATCCACCCAGCGATAGCTTGTGCCGACGGTGGTGTAGTCGAGCGTCTGCTTCATGAGATCTACTGTTGAAGGTCGCCCCCCATTGTCAGTGACAATATGAATAGT
>DIZR01000055.1:5062-5336 GCA_002429425.1 Patescibacteria group bacterium UBA6023 | reverse complement strand
TTTCATTTAAAAAATATACTTTTGAATATTTTTGCAACAATTCCTTGTCGGTATTACTCAATTTTTCAAGCGTACCGACCGTACCTGATACTGATGCAATTTGTCCTTGCATTGCATCAAGAAATGATCGAAGTTCAGTAACGGATTCTTGGAGAGTGATTTTCTCCCCTTCAGTTGCTGCAAGTATGTGGGTCAAGGAATCAATATTCACGTGCATTTCATTTAATGTGTCGACATTTTTTTGTAGTTCTGCTTTTGTTGACACTAGTTCACC
>DIZR01000055.1:3215-4976 GCA_002429425.1 Patescibacteria group bacterium UBA6023 | reverse complement strand
CCCTGTAACAATGCATATTCCCCTTGCAAATTTTTCAGCTGAATATCCTGATACCAGAACAAACCAATAACACCAAAAATGTTGAGTGCGACAACAACAAGTAGTACGATTGTTTTTGTTGAAATCTGCATATGTACAAAGAATAATAACACGAGAATACTACTCTGTGATACAGTATTTCTTATGTCTTGTTGGAAAATATAAAAAATACCATACGGCAAGCCGTATGGTATTCATCATTCTACTACATCTTTTGTGTGCCGCTTCCCTTCAGTCCCGAGTGCGAATTGTTCATCCACGTCAACAGTGAGCCATTCTTTCGGAATACGCTCTTTTATCCACGGACTATTGACAGGATTCTCAAGTTCAACAGCGGCTATCCAATACAATGAGAGACCAAATGAAACAGAAAATACTGCAATCATCCCGCTCAACACCTCTTTATAATCGAGCATCGCAATCATTCCCAAAAGTGGGAACGAGAACGAAAACAAAAGAAGATGCAGAAGCACAGGAATTCGCTCATCACGATAAAAAAGAAAACGTTCTTTGTCTTTCTGAAAAATACAGAGCACAACCATGCGATACTTTTCCCAAATAGTATTTAGGACGAATGCACCGGTAATACTGAACAGTACCGCAAAGGTCATAATCACGGCACCGACAAGCGCGGATTCATCAGCATGTGAAAAGTGATACCCACGAAGACGGAGTTGATACCACACAAGAACAACCCCTGTTGCAATAATGAGTGGCCAGAGAAGAAGTAGTGCGTGACGAATAAATGAACGACCCCTTCTGTTCCAATCATTTTTTTTCGATAACGTATACGTTTTTTTCACAATATGCTCCCTTCTTTTTTGACATTAATTGTTGAAAGTATTTCTACCTGCATTCTAATACATTTTTTATAAAAGTCAATGTTTTTCATTATAAAAAAGCACAGAAAAGCATTTTTCCTGTGCAAATTATGTTTCCTGTGGGGGTTGATTTTTTTCTTCCAAGTGAACAAGATTAAGTGTCACCACTCCCTCATGATCGATAGTCACAAATGAACAAGGGTTCTTTACCCAACAACCAGTATTATAGTAAGTAGTACCATCAGCCTCTCGATGAAACACTTCGTGCGTATGCCCACAAAAAATAACATCTGCATCATGACGACGTGCGTGCTTGAGTGCACCTGCTGCAACAAGTTCTGACTCCCGCAACCACTCCCGACTTTTGCGAGCAAGATAATGTCCAATATGCCGATGCTTTGGATCACATTTTTGAATATATTGATACAGAAAAATAATAAACCTTGTTAAACGAGGAGAATTATTAATGAAATGATCGAACTGATCGCCATGAATTGCGCAATATTTCTTACCACGAAATTCCCATAAAAACTCTTTATAAACAGGAATTCCTACGATATCCGACATAACTTTTCCAATATCATAATCATGATTGCCTTCAACCCACACTTCCTCAATGTCACGATCGGGATCGGTGAGTTTTCGTATACGTGAGAGTACCTTCCACTGTGCTCCCGATAAACGTTTGAGATTTAAATTCTCAAAGATATCACCGAGAAGTATAATGCGTTCAAACCAAAATGTATTGAGTGTCGCCATTAGTGCCCGTGCACGACATGAGGGTGTCCCCATGTGAAGATCTGAAATAATAAAAGAATTCACTGAGTGTCGCATTTCCTTCGGTGGACCACGATAACTACTTTCTCCCGTATCATGAAATGTCCAATGACAAGTGTTTCCT
>DIZR01000055.1:617-3103 GCA_002429425.1 Patescibacteria group bacterium UBA6023 | reverse complement strand
CAGCATTGTGTCATCCTCCTTTCTTAGAAGTACTCCTATCGTCAATCCTGCCAGAAAGCAATCTAAAAGACAAATAAAAAGCACCGGATTTTCCGATGCTTCAAAGAGATCAATAATATCATTCAATATATTGAACGAAAAACCATACCGACACCTACAAGGATAAAAATCCATGCAGCAAATAATGAAAACTTCCGAAAGTGCACCTTTCCTGCTTTTTCACCAATGTGTGCGAGGAACGTAACGCCAATGATCCACCCAAAAAATGTTGCAGGATAGAATCCGGAAAGCAACAAAGTGTGGTATTCGACCTGTTGTGTGACATGAAAAAAGGTGAACAAACCGATGATGCTCGCAATATTTGCAGGTTGAATTACGGTGAGAACAAGAGGTATTACAAAAAGCAAAATAGGACGAGAAATATTCATACGCGTACCTCCGACTAAAACCTTAACGCGCGCTGCCTTCCGTTGAGAGAAGACTACAAATATACCCAATAAACAAAAAATGAGACCGATCAAGTATTTATTTGCATATACATATTTCCACCATCCCTCAAGGTATGTCTGAAAGTAACCTGCCGAAAAAACAACTGCGTATGCTATTACCAGATTTCCCAAGCTCGCCCCAAATGAAATAAGTAAGAGCGCAGACCTTCCGTGTAATAAGCGCATATGCACCGCCCAAAATGCAAGTGGTCCAAATGGAACCGACACAAGTGCCCCCGCGCACACACCTTTCAAAAAGACCTCTAATGCTTCCATTCACTATCCTTCAAAGAAAAACTTTTGAAATCGTATCACGCACAAGAATTACCCACAAGCAAGCAAAAACCCTTAATGATACGGTCACGTGCATATGATACGCTCTTCTACTACTGTGTCTCCGACATGTCCAACATGGTCTGTACGTTCCAATTTTCTTTATGCAACGCCGCTATTCCCACAATGATAGCATCCTGATTTGCACCATATACCTTAAATGTTTGTTTACTGCTATTTACCACCACAACCATTTCGAAAGTTTCATTATTCACCTTCTTTAGCTTCACACTCTTTCCTTTTGCCTTCGCGTTCCCCTGGATTACTCCCGGAGACGTCATCGCACCAAGATTTTTTAATATTTTGAGTACGTCTCTCGCGCCCTCGATGACACTCGTGTGCGTTCCCCGTTCATTGATCTTTAGTCTGCTCATTGTGCGAGTATAGCAAATGAATATTTATATAACACACACGATTGAGATAATGTTTTATTTTACAAAATCACATGATTTTTGTTCCTCCGCAGTAATATCAGAAAAATCTCGTAACGCCGTGGCTTTTGTTCTAAAATTTTCACCATCGAGGTAATCCACAAAAAGCGGATACTGCGAATGCGCATGGTCGATGCGTCGCGAATATTTTATCGGACACCAATATCGCTCCGTACGCCCTGCTATTTCCGTTGCGTACTGCAATAGATTGCCATAATAACTGCAATAGATGCAGTTAAATTTTTCAAACCAATTAAGGTACGGGAGCAACTGTCTATCATTAATAAAATAATCTTTTTGATTTACTCGTGGGATAACGTACATTCTAAAACAAATTTGATGATATATCTCGAGGCAAATATGAAAAATAAGTGCGGGAATAATCATTCCATAAATAAAAGGAAGTGTGATGAGATAATTCCATTTGATAGGAAAAATGGTGCGGAAAAATCCAACACGCCATTCTCGCAGCTGTTCGCTCTTTTTAAATAGATCTTCTCGAATATTTCCATGTTGAGTAATTCCTTTGATCGCATTGTCAAAAGCAGTCTTTGTTTCAATTTTCAATTCCTCTAATCGTTCAATACTCACTGTATTTTCAACGAGCACTTTTTTAATTTTTGAAAATTGTTGTATGAGTTTTTCTTCCATAGAAGAACTTTATCTTAAAAAGTCTTATATTGCACGACTTTCTCATACACAGGAATTATTCTTATGACCACATGGCACATTCTTCTCGTGATACACTAATAAATAGAGGCATCTCGTGAGATTTTATTCATTGAATATTGGTTTTTGTATAATTATATATGGAACAAAAAAATCAGATGTGGACAGTTCTTGGGGTAATAGCACTTTTTATCAGCGTTGGATTTCTGTACAAGTACACCATTTCCCCGCTCGCAAAAACAAACACCGTCACACCAGAAACAATGAATATGGACGGGGTGGCTGGCATGAGCATGGGCGTGCCCGTTGTTGCAGAAATTGGCGCAAATCCTGCTGATGTGCCACCTCCAATCACTCGAAAGGAAAATATTACCGTGAAATATGCACTCGAGGCAGTAGCCGTGCAATCAAAACTTGCACCAAACGTAACATACGAATATTGGACATTCAACAAACAGGTCCCTGGCCCAATGATGCGCGTCATGGAGGGTGATACCGTCGAGGTGTCCCTATCTCACAATCCTGCCGGTCATGCACATGCTGCGACATCAATGCCCGATGATCT
>DIZR01000055.1:0-575 GCA_002429425.1 Patescibacteria group bacterium UBA6023 | reverse complement strand
GGTCATTCACATTCCGCAGGACTACTACATGGTCTCGACATTACGGTCTCTGGTCCATTCAGTGCAGAAACAGCATACGCAGATGAAGGACACATACATGCTGACGCAATGGCATCCGATCCACACACACAAGCAGCGGCCCCGATGGGACACGAGGCACATTCCATCGATCTTCATGCAGTAATAGGTCCTGGTGGTGGTGCGATGATGATGCAAACAAAACATGACGAAACAAAAACATTCGCATTCAAAGCAACACGCCCAGGAATTTATATTTATCACTGTGCTTCTCCACACATCCCCACACATATCGCCAATGGTATGTACGGAATGATTCTGGTTGAACCCAAAGGAGGATTACCAAAAGTTGACCATGAATACTACGTAATGCAGGGTGAATTCTACACAACAGGCAAACATGGTGAAGCAGGCTTACAGGGATTCAGTCTCGAGAAAATGGATGCGGAACACCCAGAATATATCGTATTCAACGGGCGCGTCGGATCACTGACAGGCGACCGTGCACTCAAATCAAAAGTTGGAGATACCGTACGAATATTCTTTGGTGTAGGAAC
>DIZR01000057.1:2800-5112 GCA_002429425.1 Patescibacteria group bacterium UBA6023 | reverse complement strand
AAACATAGCTGTTATACTAGTCTATATGAAAGCACCTACAGAAAAACAAAAAATTGGAAAATTGGGTGAAGATATTGCAGCGAGGTTTCTCGTGAAACGTGGGTATGCCATTATTGAGAGGAACTTCCTTAAAAAAACAGGAGAAATAGATATAATTTGTAAAAAAGATAATAAATTATATTTCGTTGAAGTTAAAAGTGTTTCACGTGAAAACATTATTGATGATAGCTATCGGCCTGAAGATAATATACATAAGGCAAAGATAGCGCGTCTCAATCGCACGATTGAGACATATTTGATGGAAAAAAGTCTTGATAATGATTGGGAGATCATTGCTGTTATTGTGCACATAGATATAAACGCAAAAACTGCAAAAGTAAAGCTTCTTGATGATTTTTCCTGGTAAGACTGGGATTTATTGTTTTGTTTTCACGTGAAACGTTTTTGGGATGTTTTGTACTCAAATTTGCTAAATAACCTAAGAAACATTTATTTACTTTCTAGTGTTTCATGTTTCACATGAAACACTAGAAGATATTTACTATATACGAAAGGCATTTAGCGGGCTTGAAACTACTTTTAATTTACATTACATGTTTCACGTGTAACACGTGTAATATGTTATTACATAAATAATGTGAAATGTTTCATGTGAAACATTTCACAAGTAGAATTCTTTCTAATAATTTACTTTTAACGATATAATAGACAAGAACTGAAACTGAATAAAACTTGCTTATTAGTACAATTTATGATATAATATTAAAATGATTGATTCAAAGCGAAATGAATTAACTGAACGTGCAAAAGTGATCATTCATGGATCACATATTTCTGCCGATGATAAGGCGATTCTTGATGGTCGTATTCCATTTGTTGCAGAAACAATGCTTGAGATGTTTGTGCAGGTATGTGACGAGGATCCATTTGGTATTGATGCGGTAGTGAGAAGTTTAAAAACAAAACTTGATGCACAGGGTAATCTTAAGCGATTGCACGAAATAATTAAGCAAGAACGCATGGAGGCTGAGGATGCATTAGTGGCGGGATAACAATCATCATCATGAATGAAAATTTTAATGAAGACATAAATACAAGTAAGGACGAAATGATCTCTCGCGCAGAGATGCCGGTGATTGAACCGAACATTGATGATGTTCCTGTTCATGAAAAAAATATATCAAATGAAGAGTTTGTAGAACCGCCACTTTCATTTGAAGAACTTTCTCTGAAAATTGAGATGGGTCACGAAGAGATATCTTCAGAGGAATTTGCAGCTGCTCAGGAAATTGCTATTGATGTTGAAAAGATAAATATTCTTGCAACAAGGGAGGACGCGAGTACAACTATTCGCGCAAATGCGTTAGCGAACGCGTTTCTTGTAGCAAGCTCCGAGGAAAAACAGCAGATAATGGAAGCCCAGGCTATTGTTGCTGAAAAAGGAGACGTTGCAAGTTTTGCTGAGTGGGTGGGTAAAAAGGGTAAGGGGGTCATTGCATCTCTTGCGCTCGTCGTGGGGCTTGGTGCGTTTGCACAAAATGCGAACGCAGGTGGACTCGATAGTCTTTTTCAAGCACTTAATAGTCCGGCGATACAAGGATCAATAAATAAAATAAATGAGGGCATGAATGCCAGTGCTCGACTTTCAGAAATTAATCGTACTGAGCAGTCCCTTCGAGATCAGATTAATTCTTTGGAGCAACAAAAACAACTCGCCTTACGTCAGGGTGAAACGAATCAGCGCATTCAGTCTGTAGAAAATTCAGTCGATTCGCGCGTGAATCCAGGTGAATTAAATGCCAACTACAAAGCGCAACGAGCACAATTTGAATTAAGAAAAGAGGATTCTAAAAAACATTTTCTTGAAATTCAAAATCCAACAAGTGCGGATTTGACTCGCTATGAATCTGAGCAGGCAAGACTTAATGCAGATGCGCAACGTCTCGAAGGTGACTATCAAAAAAATGCTGCAAGGGAACAAGGACGAAGCAGTGTTCAGTCTGCACAAATTGGAGTAAATTCTGCATATGCGAATGCGAGAATTCATGATATTGAAATGCAACAGGCACGAATGAAAGATCAAATTAGCAATCTAAATATTCAGCGTCTTCAGGTGATGCAGGGTGCAAGTCAGTCATTTGGAAGGTAAAATTCATTAGAGGTTGCTCAGATTGCTAATTTTGCTATACTCTGCCAAGCATCCAGTAAACACTGAATGCATTGAGACGGGGTGTGGTGTAACGGCTAACATTCTCGCTTTGGGAGCGAGCGACTCCGGGTTCGAATCCCGGCACCCCGACACGAAAACAGAA
>DIZR01000057.1:0-2681 GCA_002429425.1 Patescibacteria group bacterium UBA6023 | reverse complement strand
TTCTGTTTTCGTGTCGGGGTGCAAGGAGCGTCGCTCCGAGAGGGATTCGAAGCCCTTCTCCCGTATTTATGAAGGATTCCTATCCTGAGTAAATGGGAAAGGGGTACTGACCCAGTAGGGGTCGAAATTCCCGGCACCCTTGTGAGTTTTTATTTTAGTGCAAGACAGTTCGCCATCTTCAATATACTGAGCTAAAATAGACATATGTCTGAAAATGTAGAATTACAAAATGAAAATATGGATGGAATAAAAGAGCTCTTTCTTTTCGAGCTCGATAAAGAACTCTACGCTGTTTCAGTCGAAAAAGTAGAACGAGTGATGAAAATTCCACCTATTACGCCAGTCCCTAATGCCCCAAAAGCAATAGTCGGCATTTTTCATCTCCAAGGGAAAGTTGTTGTGGTAATTGATTTGATTAATCGAATGGAAATGCCAAAACAAAAACCACTTACTGCGAGTTATCTATTTGTTGTACAACATGCGAAAGATCAATTTGCCATTCTGATTGATAAGCCAAGAATGATGGTACGTGTACCAGTATCCCTGATTCATGCGCCAGACCAAATCATTGCTGCACATGTTCCTCCGCAATATATTTCCGGTGTATTTATGCATCAGGATGCGACTTCAGTAGCTAAAAGAGCATCTATTCTTATCGAAGCACCCAGAGAAAATACCGAGAATGTGCTAGATTTTCGTAATCCTCCGCGACCTGTATTGTGGCTAGATCTTGAAAAGTTATTGAACCAGGAAGATCTTGCACATATTTTTACTTCTCAGGATCAAAGTCTGTGATATAATTTTACTATGGTAATTGATAAAAAAATACTCCTTGTTGATGACTCTGCATTTATGCGCAAAGTACTTCGCGATATATTTGAAAGCGCGGGGTATACAAATTTTGTTGAGGCAGGAAATGGAACTGAAGCAATGGAAAAATATAAATCTGAAAAACCTGATTATATTTTTCTTGATGTTATTATGCCAGACGTAAATGGAATGGATGTATTGCGTATTATTGGTCGTGAGGCAAAAATCATCATCGTGTCAGCGGTAGGACAAAAAGAAATAATTGAGCAAGCAAAATCACTCGGTGCCCTTGATTACATTGTGAAACCTTTTGATCGAGATCAAGTTCTCGAAAAAGTACAAAAATATTTTGATAAATAAGTAATACATCTATATGCATGTATAGATGTTTTTTGAATATATGAATAGTAAAATATCCGAAAAGATTCGCGTGCTTGTCGCAGATGATTCTTTTTTTATGCGAACATATCTTTCTGAGATATTATGCAATGATGATGCTGTCCTCGTTGTGGGCACTGCATCCTCAGGTGATGAGGTTATTGTACTTGCAGAGAAACTAAGGCCTGATGTGATTACGATGGATTATCATATGCCGGGGAAAAATGGAGTTGAAGCAATTGCCGCCATCATGCTTGGTGGTCATCCACTTCCTGCAATTATCATGATATCAGCATTTTCTGGAAAAGAGGGAAGGAATGCACAGAGAAGTCTCAATGCAGCCGGTGTGCACATTATCGTGAAGCCTTCTGGGGAAGTGTCTCTTGATATGGAGAAGATTGCAACTACTGTCGTGGAGAAGATCAAGGAGGTCGGTTTCATTGCAGTAAAGATGCGTAATGCATATGCGCTCACACACCAGGCGGTAATCAATCATGAAATGAAGTCTATTCGGGTGGGTGACACATTTGGAGGACTGCTTGTGATCGGTGCATCGACTGGAGGACCACCACTCGTTGAACACTTGCTCTCGGAGCTTGACCCGGACTCAGGATTATCTGTTGTTATCGTTCAGCACATGTCATCATCTTTTACTCGATTATTTGCTGAGCGATTGAATCGTGTCACACGGTTTCATGTGCGAGAAGCTCGGGACGGGGATATGTTCTTACCGGGAATTGCGCTTGTTATCCCTGGAGGGCATGCACTTACTTCGATTCATGAAGATGAAAAAGGGTTATGCTCACTTGCTATCAAGAAAACTCCCGATGATGTGCATGAAGTGGAAATTGATAATACAATGATAACCATTGCACATTGTTTTTCGGGTCCAATTGTCGGAGTGCTTCTTTCGGGGATGGGAAAAGATGGCACTGCGGGACTCAAGGAGATACATATGAAGGGAGGCATTGCCTTAGTGCAGGATCCTGAAACTGCAACCGTGAGTGCAATGCCTTATCATGCAATGCATGAAATTGGAGCAGAAGTTGTCAGCCTCGATGCGCTTCCAGTACGAATCATGACGTATTTGCAGAGCAAGTCATCCTAGTCTTTTTTGTCGTGGTACAATGAGTACCATATGGCGTTCGACAAAAATAAATACAAGGACCTATTTTGTGCTGAAGCAGAAGAACAAGTGGGGATACTTTCTCAAACTTTGCTTGCACTTGAAAAAAACCCAAATAATCTTGAATATTATAAAGTGCTCATGCGCAGTGCACATACAATAAAAGGTGCTGCGGCAACAATGGAATACACTGGGGTAGCAGAACTTTCACATGTGCTTGAAGATGTTTTTCACGCCGCAGAGCGTGGCGCACTTACAATAAACTCATCGGCGATATCCTCACTTCTTTCTATTTCCGACCATTTAAATGAGTCGATTATTTCAATTAAGGATAATAATATTGAGCTCAATGAGCAAGAGCATATTC
>DIZR01000018.1:2201-5554 GCA_002429425.1 Patescibacteria group bacterium UBA6023 | reverse complement strand
AATGTAAACCATATATCCAAATCACTATATGAATCTGAATCACCACGAGCAACAGAACCGAAGACGTGAGCTTCTACGGCTTTTTCTTCAAAAGCACTCTGTAATTTTTCTAAAATATTCTCGCGAGCTAAAACCATATTCTTTTTAATTTCTGAGAAATTGTCTATTTCCATATCAATATTGTATCGAGTTTATGCTTTATTTAGAGAGACAGCAAATGTTCTCATGCGCGCTATTGAAGGTGAGCGTTCAGTAGGTAGAACTTTTCGATTTTTTACTATGTAAGGTTATTCCTTAAGCTTTTACTATATCACAACGACCCTTCTCGTGCGTTATTGTTTTGGAACATAAACCTGAGACATTATCACAATATCTCCATCTTTTTCGGAATGAATCTGAGTATCTAAAACCTGCTTCATAAATGATATACAAAGCTTAACCCCTTCTTTCTCTGAAATAATATCCTTGAGGAATATTTTACTATTATCGCTGTACTCTTCTGGTAGATGAATTTGAACATATGTCATTAATTTTTTATCATTTTCCCATATCCTATATTTTATGATTCCCTTGTCATTAATTTTTATTTGACTACTCTTTTGTGGAAACTTATGAATTGTTGCTGCTTTATTCCAAGTAGCTAAATCCTTACTTATATAAACACTATCCCAATCATCAAAAATCGTGAAATGTAAAAGTAGGTTTCTAACAAAACTAAATAAATCATCAATAACTAAACCTTCAAGTGGTGGTCTACCACCATTCTTAACATATTTAATATAATGCTGAATCGGCTCATAACCCAAAAGTTCTTTGTAAACTGAAAAAATATCTCTTATTTTGTAAAATCGATAAGTAGATTTTTCTGCAAAGAACTTTTCCTGAGATAGTTCATCATAGAGATTGTAAAATCTATTATAAAATAGTTCTAAGGCAATTCTCTCTTTTTTATTTGGTTTAATTTCTGAGATATCAAGCATATATTAATTATAACAAAAAACCTCCTAAGGGAGGTTTTTTGTAAGCTACTCGTGCTAGCTGTTGAAGGTGACCCTACAGAGAATCGAACTCTGATTTAAGCCTTGAGAAGGCTTCGTCCTAACCGTTAGACGATAGGGCCATATATAATTCTTATCTTACACTACATTCGATTACATCGAAACTCTAATTTCCTCCCTACGGGAGCTGTGTACCCTTTGGACATTTTTTGTTTTCAAGGCAAAACCAAAACTGTCACAAACGGCCTTGCGACTTGGTTCCCATCAGAATGGGTTCCCTCACCAAGTCTCACCTCTTGAAGGCTTCGTCTCCCCAAGGGGACTTCTATTTTCTAAAACGGCATACTACACACAGTCTGCACTGGATTTTCTAGAGTGAGAGTACTCACAAAGAAAATCTGGCGGAATACCGTTAAGAAAATTAGTTCGCTAACCGTTAGACGATAGGGCCATATTTCTTCTATGGACTCAAAAAGGATAGCGAATTTCACTCCTTTTGTCCAGGATAGAGTGTTCGAGTAAGAACAATTTTTGGTAGCACATATTGTCAAGGTCTGACCTTGACAATATGTTGATGGATACTATGTGCCGTTCTTTTTGGGAAGTCTCATTACTAACGGGTTGGCTATTTACTGATATGTATGATATTTCTTGTACAGACTGCACATCAGCGTATGAGGAAATAAAATGACTGAAAAAACCTTGGTGATTGAGGGAACGACCGTAACGGGTGTGGAGCTTAGGCCACATGATTGGCCGGAAAGACTGGCTGAACTTTGCGCAACTTTTGATGAAAATCATCGCATCACATACTCTGCACTTGTTACCCCGTCGCATGAAACGTCCTGCGGAAAAGGAGTACACTGCTTAAAAGTTGACCCCAAATTACAAATGCTGAATCAAGAAGTATATGTGCATATCATGAAGTTTGCAGAAGATAACAATCTACGAATACATGAAGAATAACTTTTCATGAGCAATACGGAAGCCACCCAAATGCGGGTGGTTTTTACTTATACCATCCCCAATTAACCTCTTCGCATTTTACTCAAAATATCGGCTACAACTTTGAGAAAAATTTTCTTTGAGCCTCGGCTCAATTCAAATTTTTCTCTTCGTTTCGCTCGATATTTTAAGTAAAATTATGCGAAGACTTAATGAGGGATGGTATTATATTATTTGTATTGTTTCTGCCACTCTTCCTCTTGACGAACGAGCACATTCTTTGCGTCGCCCTCATCTGCCATAAGCATTTTTACGGCGCGTTCAATACGTATCATGTTCTCCCCTGTGCCCTGTGAGCCTTTTGCGAGAATAATATCTCCACCCTTAAGCATCTCGAGCATGATTTTGCCCGCTGCAATCGAATCCGTAGCAATGTGAATATGATTCTCTGCTAGTCCGGCAGATTTTGCTGCTTCAGCTATCCATTCTGCTCGTACACCCACCGTAATAAGCTCGTCGAGAAAGGTGCTGGCATACATTCCTGCCTTCCAGTGTTCATCATGTGCGTACGCTCCAAGTTCGAGCATATCACCGAGTATGGCGATTTTTCGCTTACCTTTTAGCTCCTTAAGTGTGTTGAGCGCGACCTCAAGAGCGACTGGTGAAGAATTATATGTATCATCAATAATTGTACTTCCGAATTTTCCTCCGATGATACGCATACGACCACGCGGTGCTTCAAAAGTATAAAGTGCTTCAGTCATGCGAAGCATCGAAACTCCCCTTGCAACTCCAACGGCGAGCGCAGCAAGTACCGCAGTCGAGACTTGCACACCGATGACCCCAGTTATATACACAGGAAATTTCTCTTTTTCCCATCGCACATCAAACTGCATTCCGACCGGTCCTTCCTCACCTCCATTTTTTGCATAGCGCACCGTAAGCTTCGTCGCATGAATAGTTGCCGATCTTTCGAAGCCGTAACTAATGGAGCGAATATTGCGTGCGCTGGTTTCTTTGATCAATGCACGCGAATGGACATCGTCAGCATTTGCGATATACACTCCGCCCTCTTTCAATGCGGAAACAATGAGCGCGTCTTCCTTGCGGAGCGATTCGGGAGAATCAAAATATTCAACATGCACAGGCACTTCAGGAAGTCTTGTAATAACTGCGATATCCGGGGTAAGCCACTTGGTCAATTTCGCAATATCACCTGGATGATCAGAACCAACTTCAAGTATGAGTAATTTGGGGTAACTCGGAAGATTTGTCACATGATATCCATCAATGATATTTCGCAACCACGCAAAAGGATTTCTCCATGCATTCTCGAGTCCAAGTACCGTAAGTGGCACTCCGAGTTCAGTATTGAAACTTTTTTCACTCTTACGTACATCAGTACTGTCT
>DIZR01000018.1:0-2185 GCA_002429425.1 Patescibacteria group bacterium UBA6023 | reverse complement strand
CTCTTTGAGGACGTGATAGATTGCATCCTTTGTCGTCGTCTTTCCCACACTTCCCGATACAAGCACAATAAAAGGCTTCCATTTTTTAAGTGCACGCTTTGCCTCCCAGATGAGGATGTAAACAATGATGAATTTTAAAAACGTTCGCATAGCGTTATCTTATTGTACCCTAAAAGCAATTACCTTTTAAAGAGTAATTATTGCGTAGGCTTATTCTGAACATCTTTCACGCGATCGGGTGGAATACTATAGTAATGAAGCAAAAATTTAGCGGTACGAATAAACGGCATCGTCAGTGTATGTGATGCGTATTCTGCTTTTTTGGGGTAATACGTATAAAGAAAAATAATAAATTTGGGATCATATGCGGGAAAATATCCAAAAAATGTATGCATATAACGATCATCATAATATCCACCACCCTCTGCGCGCGGACGATATATTTGCGCGGTACCAGTCTTCGCGGCGATGGAATATTCAGGAATCTTCACCGTACCATTCAGGAGCGCCTTATCAACAACATTCACCAACATGCGCGAGATCTCTCCGCTTGTTTCAGGCTTCAACACTTGTACGGGAGGATTCGGAGTAAATTTCTTTACTTTGCCGGATGTATATCGTATCTCATCGACAATATGTGGCGTAATGGTCACTCCGCCATTCCCGAGTGTTGCGAGCGCAGTTATCATATTGATGGGAGTCACTGCGATACCTTGCCCGAATGACGCCTGTGCATACTCAAGGTCGCGTCTTGAAGAAAGATTTCTTACATTTCCCTGGCGTTCACCGGGAAGGTCAATGCCGGTCTCCTCACCAAGGTGATATTTGTTCAACATATAGTCTGCAAATTGCTTATTACCAAGTTTACTGACCACATACGCAGCGCCGGTGTTTAGTGATTGATTGAGCACCGTTTGCATTGTTGTCCCTGGACCTCGACCTCGCCCATCGTAGTTACCGAATGTTTTGTTATTCATGGTGAGGTGCCCTGTATCATTGTAGGTCGAGTCTGCGGTGACCACACCCGCATCAAGACCTGCCGCCATCGTAAGTGGCTTCACGATAGAACCCATTTCGTAGACATCCTGTATCGACGGATTTGCAAACACTGTGCCATCTTTTACCTTGCTATATTCATTCAAGTCAAACGTCGGATTAACCGCCATCGCATAGATTGCTCCTGTTTTCGGATCCATAATAATGCCTCCCGTTTGATCCGAGTGCCACTCATTCATCACATTCTGCAATTCCCCCTCAAGATATCCCTGTACCGTCGGCTCAATAGTGAGCACCAGATCCGCTTGCTCCTCTTTAGTTCGATCAAATACCGTATCGCTCAGATTTGTGAATAATTCTGCAAAAAAATTCACATAGAGATTATCTTTATGTCGAGTAAGAATGTCATTGTAATATGACTCAAGCCCATAGCGTCCAGTGAGTTCATTGCCCTGATAACCAACAAAACCAATTGTTTGTGCAGCGAGCATACCACCCGGATAATACCGCCATGTCTCACGATACATTTTAACACCGGGGAGCTTGAGCGCCTTTATTATATTTACCTTATCCTCGGGTACACGCTTCGCTACCTCCTCATAAGGATCAGTATCTTTTCTTGCCTTCTCAATAAATGCATCATGCTCAAGTGGAATTACACTTGATAATGCCTTATACGCAGCCTCCTTATCAATAAGCAACTTCGGAGTAATACTCACAACAAACCCACTATTGATGGTTGCAGCGGAAACTAATTTGTTATCTTTCTGTGTAAAATAAATGCTCCCCCGATCAAAAATATTAGGCTCGGTTGAAACATACTGCTTCTCAGCCTCCACGCGAAATTGCGCACCATGGATGACTTGAAGATAATAAAGTCGAACAATAAAAAGCAGACCAAACAGCACAGTAATACCCGAAAGAATACGTAAACGAGTTCGAGAATTAGGCTGCATATACCACTATCGTACCTGAGAATTTGTTGTACGCAATGTGAGTGTCTCCGGTACATTACGACTACTAATATATCGAGGAACACTAACATCAATAAATCCCTGTGCATGTGCGAGGTCAAGACTGATCTTCCTGTCAAGTACAGAATATTCAGATTCAAGTACAGAAATTTTTGCCGCAAGTCGCGTTGCGGTCGTCTCTGCTGAGCGTCGTTCAATTACTGCGTACACTGAGG
>DIZR01000009.1:2195-2964 GCA_002429425.1 Patescibacteria group bacterium UBA6023 | reverse complement strand
TTCCGATTCCAAGTAAACCACAAAGGTGTACTGAAACTGTAAGTTTCGATTCTCCCTACCCGCACCAAAACAGAAAGTCAAAAAGTTTCCTTTGTTTTCTTTTGTTCGGCGAATCAAAAAATATATATGAGCTTGTGTGGGCTTCTGTGAGCGAAGCAAATTCAAGATGTACGGCACAAGGCTTTATTTTGTAAAAATAGCTCGTGTTTTAATTTTGACGTAATATCTTATATATGTTATATTACTAGGAGCATAGGCAACAGACTTAAATCGAAGTTCTTTGAAAAGGAGTAGTGACCATGTCTAAAGAATGTCCGAGTTGTCATAAATGGTTTGGGGTTCGTTACGTCTTTAAATGTACGGATAGTGATTGTAATTATATGTTTTGTAATTTGTGTGGCGATGTAGATTTGATATCCGCTTTTTTTTCTGGAGGATTCAACAGAGAGTGTCCGGAATGCGGAGCCGCCGGTTATGTCGTATCTGTTGATGACGACGATCACGAAGATTCCATAAATACTTACGCACCAACCGAGGAAGATCCTCCTTCTGACCAAGAAGAATATGATGAGTCATTATATTCTTCGTCGGTTTGCGATGATTCCTCGTCATGTGGTTCATCGGAAAGGTCGCTGGATTCATCCGGAGATAATTTCCCTTTGATACCAATTTCTCTCGCCCTCGTTGCTCTTATTGCGTTTTTTATTCCAAAAGACCAGTATCCCGAAAACACAAATGTAACCATCGCATCACCCGTCGTATCCGACCA
>DIZR01000009.1:0-2107 GCA_002429425.1 Patescibacteria group bacterium UBA6023 | reverse complement strand
TATCCGACCAAATTCCGTCCGCAGCACCTCCTCAGTCGGATCCCGTATATGTCCTCCAGAATACGCTTCCTGGTACATACAATATGGGGCAAAACCAGAGCAACGTGCAACCAAGCGGATCAGAGGCGGAAAACAACGCAGTACCACCCACGTCTGATCAAAGCTCGCCCGTTTCTACCTTGCAAGCCCAACCAGATACGAGTGTTGGCGAACAAGCGCCGAGTGCGGCAACAACGACGATGCCTGCCGATGGTTACACCGATCCATTTGAGTACTGCAGGACTATGGTAAACGCAAATGGAGGAGAGGGTGGGATAAATGATAACCGATATACCGGAAAAGAACCTCCTGATGCAGTTGTAAATGCGATGATGGAGGCGCTTCATACCAAAAGCGGAGGCTCGTACACATGGAGGTGCATGGGTGGAGAAGTTTACGGGTGTTCCCTGGGGGCAAGCGGTAGAGCTTGTAGGATTGCAGAAACAAGCGAGCAGCAGATCTCAGCAATAGCACAATTTTGTGCGACAAATCCGGATAGTACCTTTGTCCCAAATGCTGTCAATTATAGTGCTTCCGATTGGAGCTGTAATGGTAATGTTCCTGTCATTGTTACTTCCTATCTGGTCGATGAGAATGGGTATATAAAAGATAATTGGGTGAAGGTGGAACATTGATTTTCCAATATCATCCTTCTCTTTATTATAAGGGAGTTTGCGAAAGCCGACTTCCTTTTTTTTGCATAAAATTTCAAATTGCTGTTTGTGATCCGTAAGAATTTTGTCGAAGTTGTGCTTTGACACAAAAAATGTAACTTCCACTTGTGGGAGTTTTTTATGAATAATATAGACACCTTGCGAAACAGGACGATATGCTTTGTAACTGATGTTGCCGAGTCCGGGGAGAAAATACTTAGTAAAGTGGTTTAAAAAGGAATTTGTTCTAAAACTACTGCAATTCTTCTTATATGAGAAGATTGTTGACTAGCATGATAGCCTACCAAGATTTATTTTGGTAGGCTTTTTACATATATCTTCCGATTTTATGATATAATATATTGACGTTTAATAGATAAACATAAATATATGAAAAGCGTTTCAATTTATACGACAGAGACTTGTGGATACTGCAAGATGGCAAAAGAATTCTTTCAAAAAAATAATGTTGAATTTCAGGAATTTGATGTGGGGAAGGATTTGGCAAAACGCCAGGAGATGATCGAAAAAAGCGGTCAAATGGGTGTTCCGGTGATTGACGTTGAAGGTGAGCTTATTGTTGGTTTCAATAAACCAAAACTCCAGGAGCTCTTGAATATTGCCCCCGTTGCGTAAGACCAAGGAACAGACTATGATAAACACATAACTCACCACGGTGAGTTTTTGTTTACCCGTTTGCCCTTGTAGTTCAATGGATAGAACAGCTCCGTCCTAAGGAGTAGATGCTGGTCCGATTCCGGCCAGGGGCACCAGAAATAAAAAGATTTGCATAATCATCATTCCATTCTTAATTCTCAGGTGGTGATTTGTTTGTATATTTTTGTTATAATGCAAACATGGCTGAACCAGAATATGATAAGTTGAAAGAGTTACTTGATCTCGCAAGAGAAAATAATCGCATACTTCGAGGTATGCATCGAGGTATGATTTGGGGTCAAATATTTACCTTTATTTACTGGTTGTTTATTCTTGGTGCGATGGGGTGGTCATATTATTACATGCAGCCGTACATTACGAAATATTGGAATACATTCCAACAGGCAAGCAATCGATTGAATGAAATTGAGAAGAACGGAAAGGCTTTCCCCAGTGATATCCAGGGGATGCTTGAAAAAGTTCGATAAATGCGCTATCTTTGCGCAATGCCGAGGTATGAAGCATGCCTCGGCGTCGTTCGGAAAAAATGTGAATATATGATATTCTCACTTTATTCCTCACTAGCCGAGGTAGCTGTCTTGGTAGGTAACATCAGGAAAAAATTGAGCGTACGTAAAAGTGAAGCAAAATAAAGCATGCCGAGGTATGAAACATTCCTCGGCGTCGTTCGGAAGAAATAAGAATATGTGATATTCTCATTTCATTCCTCACTAGCCGAGGTAGCTCAGTTGGTAGAG
>DIZR01000088.1:673-5108 GCA_002429425.1 Patescibacteria group bacterium UBA6023 | reverse complement strand
GTTGTCGTTCAGTGCATAGAATTACTGGAAAAAATGGATAATCACCATATTCTTGATGGTCTCGGAGAACTCCTCACCGAACCACAAAAAGACTGGGCTCGCGCAAAACTGCGAACTGAAACAATATTTTTATTAAATGCTTGGCTGGAAAGTGAGAAATAACATTTACTGGTGAGATCCTAAAATGCTACGAAAAAGCATAACCCTTGTTATAAGATACAGAATGAATGCAAATACCTTATTATTCAAAAAGTGACGCAGTGGCAACATTGCGCAGACAAAAAAATATTGTCAAAAAGAGTGGTGAAATCCTTATTTACCCGCAAGTAGAGTTGGCATCTTCTGTAAAATGTCAGCGTTCAATGCAGCAATATTGGGATGAGTTATTAAAAACTGAATCGCATCAGAAGCTGAGAAATCATTATTTACCGAATGAAGTGCATCATACACAGCACTAATAACTTGGTAATCCTCTGAAGTATCGAGCGTGAGACGTAATTCTGGCCAGACCATCTCTCCTTCTGCTTTCACAGAAAAAATTTTGTATCGCTTAGGATTTATTTTTATGTGCACTGTTACATGTTCACGTATCTCAGGATCTACGGCCTCATCATATCCATCCTCAAGGGCACTAAACGTAAAAACTGTCGCATCAAAACCTACGGGGTACGCAGGTTCGGCCATCTCATTATCTACAAAATCAAAATTGCCCTTATCGAGAATTTCTAATAATTGATCGATTATTCTCCAGTCGACAACTGGGCTATCTCCCATTCCGCGATATACAATGTCGGCACCACACAGCTTCGCTGCCTCGTACACTCGCGCAAGCACATCCTCTTCACTTCCACGATAACAGCGATACCCTCGCTCATTGCATAGCGTCTCAACAACATCGTCGCCTGGATTCACTGTCGTCGCAATGACTATTTCATCAATGTATTTACTCTGAGAAACTCGCTCAACAATACGTACAAGTACCGGCTCACCAGCAAGTGGCATAAGTACTTTACCAGGCAATCGCGTAGAGCTCATTCGAGCAGAAATTACTGCAATCACACGCTTTCCATTAATCATGATTACTTCGCGTTAAAATATGCAATTGTTTGCTTAAGAATATCGGCCTGTTTTTCCGCACGATCCCATTCCCAGTAATTTGTCTTAAACGCAAGGATTTGCTGTTGTACTCTTTCCGCAACAGGACAAAGTCCCAGCTTCCATTCCTGTAACTCTCCCTTATATGTTGCTTTAATAACATCTTCTTTACCCGCGAAATTCATCATTTGAAACATTGGTTCTTGATATGTAAGTTTCCATGTTGCATAGATGCCATCACCACCAAGCTCCATAAATTTTGTTCGAAAATCTGCCCAAGAAATAGTCGGAGAAACAATGCGCACCGCAAGTCCCCAATAAGTATTCTTGTATTCTTTGGGCGTATATTGTGGGATAAGCCAATCACATCCTTTCATCACATCAAGGAAAAGGTTTGCAACATCAATCCTTCGTTGTACAAGCTCATCTATACGTTCAACTTGTCCCAATACTATTGCGGCACATAAATCGGGCATACGATAATTGTAGCCCATCGACGCATGTCTTTCGTAATTAGGATTCTGGATATCATCTTTGGTTATTTTACCTGACTTTGCAGATACTGAAGCATACCCAAGCACAGAAAATCGCCTCACAAGATCTGCGGCATCAAGGCTATTCGTGCAAACCATCCCACCTTCACCCGCAGTGAGATGTTTTGAACTTTGAAAACTAAAACTTGAAAAATGCCCTATCGAGCCAACCATTCTTCCCTTGTACTCCCCCAGAAAACATTGGGCATCATCTTCAATGACCACAAGATTATGTTTCTTTGCAAGTTCCATAATAGGATCCATATCTGGGGAAAGACCGTAGAGAGCTACGGTGATAATTGCCTTCGTGCGAGGAGTAATAAGTTTCTCGATAGACTTGGGATCAATCTGGAATGTCTCCTCAACAACATCAGCAAACACCGGAACCGCGTCTTGTTGAAGCACTGCCATGGTCGTAGCGGCCATTGTAAGGGGTGGAACAATTACCTCGTCTCCCGCTCGCACTCCCGCAGCATAAAGAGCAGAGTGTAATGTTGCTGTACCGTTCACGTGTCCGATAGAATACTCCACGCCCATCCGCTTCGAAAAAGCTTCTTCAACACGCTTGAGCATATTAGTATTCCTCGGCCCACGAAAATCGGAATCAAGAACTTCTTTGACATAAGCTGTCTCCCTTTCCCCAATTCTTTTGATTGTTAGTTTCATAGATTTGATAACTCAAAATTTATATTAATTGTGACACCATCCCATAACACGGGCGAATCGTAAGGTGGCGGTGGATATTGAATCCATTCTTATTAATCCCCTTCGGGTCAATATATCTCCCAGTATAAATACGATCGCCATTTTTGTCCTTATCATCACACCAAATAAAATCATTCTTCCAGAGCATTTTTCCATCATATAAGAAATAATATACAAAGAAGGTATATGCGGTGAGAATTGCTGATGGAAACTGTTCGTTCTTTTTTAGTTTTGCTTCCAAAACACTCGGAGGCTGTCCACGAGNNCGACATTTTTGCGTATCAGATACCATTTATTTTTCAGCGTCATTTTGTTTGCAAATCTTTCATTTATGTACCAATCTTGATTATAAAAACATGGCTCATTTTTTGCTGAGTCTACACCAAAAAGATCGCGCAAGGAATTAAGTGTGAGCGGGCTTCCATCCGTCATTCGCTCAACACCAAGAATCAAAACGTAATCCTTTGCGAGTGCTTTCAGTGTTTTTTCGTCATGGGGTATTACTGGCGTATTTTTCGGTAATGTAATTTTCAAATGCGAAGAGGCAAGATCTAACTCCTCGGGCCCGATAAAGTTCCCCCTCATGATGCGTTTTGCGTCAGCAATATTCATGCAATGACTATAACAGCAGAAAAAGAGTGGGGCAACACCTCAGCCTAGATGAGAAAAATCTATTTTTGTCGAAATATCTAAATCGCACACGACAATCACTTGTTGCGCAAAAGATACTCTATACCCTCTTCAATACTTGCAACATGACCCTTCTCGCCGTAAAGTTTTATTTTTTCAAATTCTCTCACCATTGCATCATCTTCAGTCTCATCGTGAAATGTAGGAAATTCTTCAACAAAAGCCATAACTAATTCAAGTTCAATTCCTTCATCACGCATTGCACGAACCCATGTGAGGAATGCTCTATATTGGTGATATTTTGTTGTCACAATAAGTAGGGTCTTCCATCCGTTTGCCTTTGCCAATCGCAGCATTGAATCNNTGCGGTGCTGTTTCTTCCCAAATAATATGTTTGGCGGGAACACCAAGTAATCTCAACTCAGCAGCAAGAACACTTGCCGGAAAACTACCGTAAGCAAAATCATTTGCATTACTGGTAATAACTATCCGTGGTGCGCGACCCGCACGATAAAGTTCAACGACTTTTTGTACACGATGCAAACGATCACCTGCGAGCAACGCTATTACGTCAGCAGTCTTAATCTGCTGATGATCAAGTAATTCAATTAATTGTTCTTTTGCATCCATGTAATATTCTCTAAAAAATAAAAGTAGCACTTAATGTACTACTTTTTTTATTTACTCAAGCGAATCCCAAAAAATTGCCTCACCTTCTAAAATGTCTTTTTTTGCACGTAATCCCGCTACCTGCATTTTATATTTCGGATATATGCCGAGTGCGGGACGAAGTTCAATGAGACGAGCACCGATTACCTCCCCCGCTTTAATTGTATCCGAAGCATAGAGACCTCGTCGCTGTACGATTACTGTTTCTGATTCTTCAGCGACAACTTCTTTGCGTGCCGTACCGAGCGCCTTCTCCATATCACGAATACGTTCAACCATTTTCGCAAATTCATCCGGTTCCATTGAGTGAGGATGATCTGGACCCGCGTTCTTTTTGCTATCAGTAAAATGCTTCTCAATGACCTTTGCACCACGGGCAACCGCACCCAAAACCACTGTATCAGTTAAGGTGTGATCAGAATACCCGGTAATAACATCAAACGCTGTTTGATAGGTATCAAGTACACGCAAGTTCGCACTTTCAATCTTCGAAGGATAATTCGTGATGCACTGCAAGAGTGCAAGATTTTTATTTCCTGTTGCTTCGATTACACGGACCGCCTCATCGACCTCAGCAAGCGTCGATGCGCCCGTTGCAAGAATGACCGGCTTCCCCTTCTTTGCTATGTACTCGACCATCTCAAGCCAAGTGATATCTCCTGAGCCGATCTTATAGAAAGGAACATTTGCTTCTTCCATAATTTCAACAGCATCATAATCCCACGGTGAAGATGAGACGAGGACGCCTATCTCATTGCAGTAATCAAAGAATTCCTTGTGCCATTCTCGAGGAAATTCTGCGG
>DIZR01000088.1:0-574 GCA_002429425.1 Patescibacteria group bacterium UBA6023 | reverse complement strand
ACCCCAGCTCCCATGTACACCCTTCAATTGCATAGAAGCAAATCCTTTGCTGGACACAATTTTCTTTGCAAGAAAACTCTGGATCTTCACAACATCAGCACCCGTTTCCTTGACGAGCTTTGCGAGCATTTTTGCTTTTTTGATGTCGCCATCAAAATTTCCGCCCAGGTCAGCCATAATAAGCGCGGGTTGCCCCTCGCCCACCAATCGATCACCTATTGCAAATGTTTTTGAGAATCGGTCCATATGGTATTTCCTTTCCAATTAATTATACGTCTAAATGATATTCTACATAGAATAGGAACATTCGCAAACACTAAAACAAATTGAAAATAAAAAGACCGCATCATGCGGTCTTTTGTGTAGTGTTGAAAAAATTACTTCTTTTTTACTACCTTATATTCACTTTTAAGTAATCCGTAGTGAACAACACCCCTAAACTCTCCATCCTTATAGAGTGCATCACGTGAACGTCCTTCCTCTTTGAATCCGAGGGCAAGAGCAAGTTTTTGCATACCAACATTATTTTCCATTGTACCACAGTAGATTCGATGAAAGTTAAGCTGGTCAAAAC
>DIZR01000023.1:1543-4414 GCA_002429425.1 Patescibacteria group bacterium UBA6023 | reverse complement strand
CGTAAGAATGTCCGTCACCGCATTTCGCAGTGGAGCCTCATCCTCAACAATTAATATTTTTCTATCAATTTTTTCTGGCATGGTAATCAATCTACTAATTATGATTCTGCGCGTTGCTCAAGGGTATACTTGATATCATCAATAATCTGATTAATATCATAATCTGCTTTCGTATAGTAATTGGTAACGCCCAATTGAATATAAGAACGAATATTTGATGTTGATGCAGTATTGGATACAACAAATATCGGAATATTCTTCCATTTTGGATGATTCTTGAGCTGAATAACGAAATCAAGGCCATTCTCAGTTCCGAGAAGATAATGATCAAGCCACACAACATCAACTGACTTTAAATTTTCGAGCTGTTTTATTCCATCGACTACCGTTGAAACAATGATTGTCTCAAATCCCCGTTCAGTAAAAGCCTCACGAACAGCCTTTGCGAGCTGACGTTCATCTTCAAGTACAAGTATTGTTAATTTCTTTTGTTCATCCATATCTTTATATACTACCACGTCACATTTCCCTCGAACAGTGCACAAGACTACGTGAGTCCACGCATTCCTGATTTTTTCGGCATTCCTCCAAGTGGGAGCATAACATGGAAGGTCGTACCATGATTTTCCTCTGATTCAAACCATATTTTACCACCAGAAGACTCAACGATAGCCTTAACGATATACATTCCGAGTCCAGTTCCTTCGGTGTCCTTTTGGCGCACATTATCGGCACGGAAGAGCTTTTCAAAAATTTTCGCATGTTGCGCCTTAGGAATACCATACCCATTATCTGATACGCGTATGTAAAGACTATTCTCTTTTACTCCTATTTCCACAATAATATGACCACCCGGTTGAGTGTATTTCACTGAATTTGAGAGAAAATTCTGAAAAACAATACGGATTAATTTCGGATCAGCAATATATGTTTGCGGGGCATTAGTGAAGATACGTTCGATGGTTTCATTCCGCTCAGTGATCTGTGGAGTTAGTTCGGAAAGTACGCTTTCACACGTCTCAACAAGATTCACTGGCTCAGGTTCCATAGCAAAAGTGCCAAGATCGATACGGGATACATTGAGGAGTGCATTCACGAGCTCAATCATGCGGAGATTACCCGCATAAATTTCTTTCACATACTGACGCTGTTTTTCATTAAGATCACCAACATATTTCGAAAGAAGCATCTCAGAGTACCAACGTATCGCCGAGAGTGGTGTACGCAGTTGATGAGAAGCAAGGGAAACGAATTCAGTTTTTGCACGATCGACTTCCTTCCGCAAAGTAATATCTTGGCATAGAGAAACATAGAAGAGCGTCTGATCTCCTTCGCGAATCGGAGAAATTGATAAATCCGCTTGATAGACTGACCCATCTTTGCGACGATTGATAATGTCCTCCGTGTGATATGCATATCCTGCAGATATTTTTTCCCACATTGCCGTATATATCTCAGGCGTCGTATTACCACCGCGGAGCATACGGGGATTTCTCCCCATTGCCTCCTGCTCACTATAACCGTTGAGCACCGTCCATGCTTGGTTCACATAAACTATCGCGCCATCTGGTGTCGTAATGGAAACAGCTTCTGTTGATGAATCGGTCGCTTCTTTAAATTTACGCACATTCTGAATTTCTTCTTCGACTTTGTGTTGTGCATCCTCGAGCTCAAGTGTTCTACTTTCAAGCACCTCTTGAACACGTCGAATATTTGAAACATCCTGCGTAATTCCCGCAAGACGAATAGACCTTCCTTCTTGATTTAAGATTGCCTTTCCCTTATCAGCAACCCAAAGATATTCTCCATTTGATTTTTTAATACGATACTCGATCGAATAGTCACGTGTCCGCTTATCAAAGTGAAATTCCATCGTGCGTTTAAATCCCTCAACATCATCCGGGTGAACACTATTGAACCAAAATTCGATACTTTCAACTTTATCATGATCGGGATATCCAAGCATTGCCATCATGCTACCGGACATAAATACCTCTTTTTTATCAATATCATAATCCCAGTAGCCAAGTCCGGAGCCAACTAATGCATGAACATATCGTTCACCCTTTACTGCAGTTATTTCTATGGCATGTAATGCTTGCTTTGTAAATAAAAGATAGCCTGGAAAAATATATATAAGAAGTAGCGTAAAAAATGCTGCTTCTATGACCATAAATCCTCCAATAATAGTTGCAGTCCATCCTGCATATGTTGTCTGTGGCAACCAATGGAGTAGCCACCACACCGCGATTGCGCCTACAAGTAACATAAGTGGCGCCAATATCAAAAAGGCCTTCCCTCCTTGCGGATGTGCTATTTCCATAATGGTACGCTTTCCTGATTGTAGTGGTTCTTGCTCCATTAAATATTAGGGTACTTATAAAAACATTGTATCACAACATTTCCTTGCGTAAATAGAAAAACATTGTAGTTTAAAGGATAGCACTGTTCATTTCCAACCAAGGAGCATCGAGTAATGGATAAACAACGCCAGCCAGGAAACAATGGTATGCGCAAACCGCGTGGTGTGGTCGGCATGAAAATCGGATTACCTCATCATGCACCGCAAAAACAAAAGCAGTACGTGAACAACAAGCAGCTTGGGCTTCATCACTCATCCGCTCCCGCGAAACCCCATTCAACCAAGGAACATACAATGCAGACCCTCTCAGTGCACGCAGATCAAATTATGCAAAAAAAATTATTCGTACTCGATACGAATGTGCTCATGCATGATTGGAATTCACTGCTTCAATTTCAGGAACACGATATTTATATTCCCATCATGGTCATTCGTGAACTTGATAGAAATAAAAAGGGACACGAGGAAGCGGCATGGAATTCCCGTCGCGCGTCAAACTTCATTGAATC
>DIZR01000023.1:0-1480 GCA_002429425.1 Patescibacteria group bacterium UBA6023 | reverse complement strand
ATAACGGGCGATGATAATATCATCAACACCGCACAACTGCTTATCAATACGCGAGGAAAACAATATGCCGAAATACGTCTTGTCTCAAAAGACCTCAACATGCGAATTCTCGCACGGAGTCGTGAGCTACTGACTGATGATTACACCAGTGATCGTGTTTCAACCGAGGGTGACAAAGGAATATACTCAGGAATGATTGCCTTACCTGAAGCACTCGGAGGGAGAGTCCAAATTGATCATTCATCTAACGCTGATACGATATTGTATGAGATAGAGATCCCAGATGAAGTAGTGCTTTATGCAAATCAACTGGTCACTGATGACACAAATGGTGTCGGTTGGATCGTTTCTCAAGTGAGGGAAAATGTTGCTGAAATTCGACATTCCAAAAATTTCATCGCAAAAAATCCTATGTTTGGAATTAATGCGCGAAATCGAGAGCAAAATTACACTCTTAATGTACTCATGAACCCGGAAATCGATCTTATAACGATTCTTGGAGATGCAGGGACAGGGAAAACCTTATTGAGCATCGTTGCCGCGCTCGAGCAAAAAAGAACGGGAATCTATAATGGGATTATTTTTACTCGTGCAACGGTACCTGTAGGTGGCGAGGAGATTGGTTTTCTTCCCGGAAATGAGCATGAGAAAATGGGCTCATGGCTTGGCGCACTTGAAGATAATCTTGAGGTAATTTCTGAAGCAATGCTCGCAAAGCAACATGATGGTGACAAAATAAAGTTACTCAAAGATAAGCATGCGAGAACCACCGGCGGAAACGATGATACTGAGTGGGTAAGAAATGACTCTATTTCCATACTTCACCGAGAGTTCAACCTCAAGTCGATCTCATTCATGCGCGGAAGAACGTTTTTGAGAAAATATCTCATCATTGATGAAGCGCAAAATCTCACGCCAAAAAAAATGAAAACGCTCATTACTCGAGCAGGTCCAGGAACAAAAATTGTTTGCCTTGGTAACCTTGGTCAAATTGATACGCCATATATCACGGAAACATCTTCGGGTCTTGCATATGCCGTTGATCGCTTTAGTGGATGGAAGCACTATGCACACATCACACTTAATCGTGGAGAACGCTCACGTCTCGCAGAGTACGCGGTAGAAGTAATGTAATGCAAACAGCCGGATAAATTCCGGCTGTTTTTTTATGTCGCCTTTAAATATTACTCAGGATTTGAAACTTACGTATTCAGCATTGCGTTAATGAAGTGTCGTTTTGTGTTCGGTATTGAACCATACACGTTCGTCACCTGTTCCCCCTTTTTGAATATCAGATATACAAGCACAATAAAATTTACAATAGGAATAAGATTTATAAGTACCCACCACCCACTTCTCCCAAGGTCATGCCAGCGTCTCATTCCTGCTCCTATGCCAATCGGCAGGAAAAGCAAACTTACAATAAGTGACAAAATAGTACCTGCATTAAAAAGTGAGATAATAATACTTAATACTATTC
>DIZR01000068.1:2114-3444 GCA_002429425.1 Patescibacteria group bacterium UBA6023 | reverse complement strand
AGCGGGAAGTGCAGAAAGGGGTGAGGTTATACAATAACTTGACTTTGTCTATTATATTTGATATAATTTTATTAGATTTTCTTGTATTTTGACATCTGAAAGGAAAAAATCATGGTAATGAGCACTGGTGAAAAGGTACTTGAATTTACCGATCTTGGTGTTGGGCTACTCAATCTTCTTAGTAAAACAAATGGAAAACAACGAACTTCTCCTTCTAACGTCACAGCTAATACAGTGAGTACAAAAGGAGCGAGTGAGGTAATTGTCGACGGAATCAAAGTGGCATTAAAGTCATTTGGTGTAGGTAATTACGATGAAGCAGAATTCACAAAACTTTTTGGACAACTCACCACAAGTGAAAAGTCTGATTGGACTAAACTTTTTCATGAACTTGAAACAGAGGAGCGTAAAGCATTACAATTGCTGATTTTTCTCATGGCCCCTGAACATGAATATGAAACTGAGGAAATTGCGGCAGTCACAAACAAAGATGGAAAAATTGAACAACCCTCTAAATCCATTAAACGTCCGATTAAAAAAGAAACTGATATTCGTCTTGAGTTCATGCGTGGAATCATCCACACAGTGAATGAAAATGGCGATAATGGTCCAAAAATTGTTGCAGAAATGCTTCGTACAAATGAACTCGTTGGTTCAGAAAGTGCTTTTAAGCGTTTTAAGGAAACAAGGGAAAAATTCATTGCTACGTTCAATTTATACTTGACAAAACTCAATGAAAAAATCCCAGATAGGAAAATACCTGTTCCGATGAACCTTCTGTCACGATTCCTTAACCTCATGATCTTGGGACCGAAGCAAATACCTGAGCAGATTTTTCAAGGCGAAGGATGGTCCTTTAATCCAATTCTTCGGATGCTTGGCACACAAATCAAAAGGAGCAAAAAATGTTCGAGAACTTAATAAGTCTTTTTGCAAAGACACCAGGCACAACAATCTCATGGACTAATGCACTTTATCGCAAGTCGATGTCATTGTTACTCACCGTCATTTTCGGTTACTTGGCACTACTGTGGGCTCTTACTGCCTATGGTGGCGCAGGTGCCATCACGATGACGATGTGGGGCTTTCTTATCATCTTCACCTTCTTCTATTGGCAGCCGGCAATCGGTGGTCTCGGGGCGATCGTGGAGTGGTTTAACAAAAAAGACGACCCTAACATGAAGTCAACGTGGCGATTGTATCTCATGGTACTTATCGCTGCCGTAGTCGCAGGTACATTTGCGATTATTTTCCAGATGATTGGTGCACATCGACAATTCCCATTTGTAATTCTGACGCTTGTGACCTTTGTCATCATTGGACTACTTCT
>DIZR01000068.1:1147-1969 GCA_002429425.1 Patescibacteria group bacterium UBA6023 | reverse complement strand
CTCATACTCGCACGATTTGGCATCAACAGCGTTGAATCAAAAATAACCAAATCGGAAGAACTTGCAAAAGCAATCGCCGACAAGGACATTGCACTTCAGGATGCTCGCCGTATCGCGCAACTAAACCGCGTGAATGCAATACGAGAGTGTGATGCCACAAAGAGTAATATTGCATCATGGACACCAGATCAGGTAACTGTATATGGCATCCGATGCAATACAACAAGTGTGGGGCGTGGAATTACCCTTGGAGAAATCGAGAAGTACTGGCCAAAGGAATTTGTCGTATGGCAAAACTCCTACGGGAACAAGAAGCCTTTGACGCTCGAAGGTACGGAAAAATCTGGAAGTGGCAACCCTGGTGGTAATAATGCACTGAGCTACATTGCCGGTCTCGGATTGCTCCATCTTCTCGGAATTGTTCTCATCGGTGGCGGACTTGGTGCGATTGGGTATAAACTCGTGAAAACCAAATCTGATGACGGAGTGAAGGTTGTCGAAAAAAAAGTTGAAGTAAAATCTGATGCCACAAAAAACAGTACCCTTATATGGCTCATATTTCTCGGACTCCTTGGGTATGGCGGATACAATTATTGGGATTCCCCCATGGTTGCAAAAATACTTGGTACTGATGGCGGATCGATTCATACTGATACGCAATTTAACCCAAGTTTATCCGTACTTGAATACAATAAGTGGATTGCATCATATCGATCAATAAATTTTCACAAAGAACTCCCCCAGGACGCCTGGCATGGAAAAATGGTCAAGCTTATGAAAGGAAGCTATGTGACCGATGTGGTCGATCTCACAGTAATATTT
>DIZR01000068.1:0-1081 GCA_002429425.1 Patescibacteria group bacterium UBA6023 | reverse complement strand
GTCGATCTCACAGTAATATTTGATCCTGCTAATCCTAATTATAATATTTCCTTCACGGGAAATTGCGTCGCGGGAACAAGGCTTGTACCAAAGATCTGTGAGGGCTACTGGAACGCAGGTGAGGGTATGACCGGTGTCTATCGACTGGAGTGGGATTCAATGGGGAGAACATTCCTCATCAAAATGTACGAGGAACAATATATTCGTTCCGACTACGGTGTCCTACCCATCAAAGAGATTCGTGTTCGCGACAAGGTGACGGGGTAATTTTTTCTTTTAGATGTATAAACTCAACGCCAAGGCTTTTGCCTTGGCGTTTATTTTATGATGCAGGAATTGATGTCGGAATTGCGGGACCATTACCCACGCTTCCAATATTTCCAATATTCAATGTCTCCTGAAGAAAACCAACCAAACCCCACATGGAAACAATAACAAAAAGTCCCACCAAACCCCAGATCATTATTTTTTTTCCATCTTCTATCGCCTTCTGATCTCCTGCATTTCCGATAAACTTAAGAATTCCCCAGAAGAATACAACAATGGCAAACCCGATAAATATTGGAACGAGATCCGTAAAAAAACTAATACCCAGATCAATTACTGAAAAAATGTCTGCATACGCAAGCAGAGGAAAGCATAGAAATGTGAGTACTGGGATATATAGCTTATACATAATTAATAAGGTTGGCATCGGCACCGATGCTACTGATAAGTAAGCGCATAATACTGAATACGGAAACCATAATAAACATTCCGATGATACCCCAAATCATAGTTCTACGACCCTTTTCCTTTGCCTCCTCATTGTCGGGATTCCATATATACCCCACAATTCCATAGATAAAATAGGCAGTCGCAAGTCCGAACATTAATGCGATAATTGGATTAAGGATTTCTGTTGAAATCTTCCCGACAAAATTTAGTACACTCGGTGGTATTGGTGGTACTGCTGCCTCTGCAATATTTGGAAAAAATAGTTGAATCATTTATCTATTATATCAATTGAATAAAATATGTAAAACAAAACCCACTCATTGCGAGTGGGTGTTGTTTTACAATACATCGACCAAGTCTCGAC
>DIZR01000035.1:4200-5492 GCA_002429425.1 Patescibacteria group bacterium UBA6023 | reverse complement strand
GCTCCGGGCAATACCAGATGTTAAAAAACGTTTTCTTCTTGATGTGTTTAAGCAGTTTGAGGATGAAAAAGAGTTTGAAAGAATTCATGATTGGGAAATGCTTCGACAAATTTTTATAAAAAAATAAGAAAGTGCATAAGTTCTTTTCGTGATGGTGCGTTGTTTGGTACGATGAGCATGAGGCTTTTTTTTGTCCATTTTAACTACAGAAAGTATTGTTGTCGGATTCGACCTCGATGGGGTCATTATTGACCATACGCAAAATAAAATGATGATTGCATCGCGGTACGGTATCGTGCTCACTCCGGGAGAGACTCACGCAGAGCATATGGGGGAGCATTTTACTCCCGAGATGTATCGAGAGATCAAGTCGCAACTCTACAACTCAACCCCCGATGCACTCGCTGCTCCACTCATGGAAGGAGCATTCAGTACCCTCGCGGCACTTCGTGAGCATGAAATTCCTTATTTTCTTGTTTCGTTACAAAAGGACCCAATGCATGCATTGCACCTAATAGAGGAGCGAGGACTTTGGGGAACATACTTTACTCCTGAAAATACTTTTTTTGCAGAGGACAAAGAGGAGAAACATGTGATTGCAACAAGTATTGGGGTCACACATTTTATTGATGATGAGCCGAATGTGCTTGATGTTATGACACTTATCCCGAATCGCATTCTTTTTGATACGAGGGGTTTATTTCCTGATAAGACAGATTACCCTCATGTGCAAAGTTGGAGAGAATTGTCTCAAATATTTGGACTGGCAAACTCATAAATAATCAAAATAGGGTATATGGTGGATAAACCTGTGGAAAATGTGTCGATAACCAGAAAAAATGCTTTTTCTCGAAAATTTTTCCTTGCACTATTATTGTGCCTTTGACAAAAGCATCAAGCACTCAGTGTGAGAAGGTCCATTTGGGCTGTTTCTAGTCAAGATGTATCTTGGAAAGTCTAATCTATGCCTGTTTATTTGACTTATTGGCTCGTTTTGAGTAGTATCTCAAGCAAGGTATTTCAAATAGTTTTGTTTCTTACGCCGTGGGAGGATCAGGGGCGTGGATAATTCATATTGAAATAGCGCTTATGCAATGAAATGTATAAGTCCTATATATATCGAAAAATTGGTTAGCAACCCTTAAAAAATATGACAAGATCACTAAAGAAAGGACCATATGTGTATGAGCGCCTCCTCAAGAAAATTGAGGGCAAGAAACCGGATGTTGCCGGTGTAGTTAAGACGTGGGCACGTTCCTCACAAATCTCTCCAGAAATGGTGGGACATACGT
>DIZR01000035.1:458-4010 GCA_002429425.1 Patescibacteria group bacterium UBA6023 | reverse complement strand
CAAATTACTATGGAAATTACTGCTAAACTCTCACAATATCGTCAGGCGCCTCGTAAGGTGCGACTTGTTGCAACCATGCTCAAAGGCATGCCTGTCGATGTCGCTCTACTTGAGCTCACACATCGTTCAAAGCGCGCTGCGCCAATTTTTCACAAACTCCTCATGTCTGCAATCGCGAATGCGAAGACTCAGGGAATCGCAGAGAACTCGCTTACGGTTAAGGGTATCCGTGTCGATAAAGGTCCTGTGCTAAAGCGTTCTCGTCCTCGCGCACAGGGTCGTGCTTTTCCTATTCATAAGCACACAAGTCATATTGTGATTACGCTTACCGATGTTGTTGCTGAAATAAAGTCTAAGAAAGGAGCAGTAAAGACTGCACCAATAGAAAAGACTCCAGCTGCAAAGAAGGAAAAGACCGCAACACCCGTTACTAAGAAAAAAGTAGCCGCTAAGGCGAAGTAATTTTTATCCTATGTCACACCATGTACATCCATACGCACATCGACTAGGAATCCTTCGTGACTGGAAGTCACGCTGGTTCGCCGATCGTGGTCAGTATCAGGAATATTTAAAGGGCGATGTGCTTATTCGTGAATATCTCGAAAAGAGACTTCGCGGTTCACACGTTTCCGACATCATTTTTGAGCGTAATGACAAGATGTGGAAGATCCTCGTCAAGACTGCACGCCCAGGACTCATCATCGGTCGCAGTGGAGAAGGTGCCGTCAAGCTGAAGAGCGACGTGCTTTCAAAACTCGCACGCTGGAAGATGAAGCATCCAAAAGATATTAAAATTGAAATCGAAGAAGTACGCGCACCAGAATCAAACGCCGCAATCGTCGGTCAGATGGTTGCCGAAGGACTTGAGAAACGTATGCCATTCAAACGCGTTATCAAGCAGATGCTTGAGAAGGTCATGGCAAATCGTGACGTCAAGGGTGCTCGCATTGAGCTTTCCGGACGCTTGGGAGGAGCAGATATGTCACGCCGTGAATTCGTGAAAGCAGGAAACATTCCATTACAGACACTTCGTGCTGATGTTGATTTCGCTCGCGAAAAGGCATATATGACATACGGTGTCATTGGTATTCAGATTTGGATCTATAAAGGTGAAGTTTTTGCCGAGAAGGCAAAGGCGGCAGTCGCACCGCAGGCACAAGGAGCAGTTCGCTCATAATTTTGAAGGCTTATGTTATTTCCAAAAAAAGTAAAACATCGCAAGTGGCAATCTGACCGCTGGAACCGTAAGAAGAATCGTATCGAGTCACGTGGAACAACACTTGCATACGGTGCATACGGTATCAAAGCAGAAACAGAGTCACGTATCACATCAAACCAGATTGAGGCAGCTCGTCGTGTCCTTTCTCGTAATGTTGGCAAGACTGGTCGTGTATGGATTCGTGTCTTTCCTGATAGACCTTATACACAGAAAGGTGCAGAAGTTCCGATGGGTAAAGGAAAGGGAGACCCACAGGGATTTGTTGCAGAAATACTTCCAGGACGCATTCTTTTTGAGATCGATGGTGTGACGTTCGCACAAGCAAAAGAAGCAATTCGCAAAGCAGGATCGAAGGTCGCGGTCCGCACTCGCATGGTCACTCGTGACATTGTCTAATACCCCAAATATATGAAAAATATAGAAATTAAAAAAATGTCGGATAAGGAAATGGAAAAGTCGCTCGTTGAACAACGCGCTGCGGTAAAACAGTTCCGATTCGATATTACGGGAAGTAAGGCAAAGAACTTGAAGACTGGTGCAAATGCAAAGAAGGCGGTTGCGCGATTACTCACGGAAATGCGTACTCGCAACGAGAATTAATCATGACGACTATGGAAACTAATACAATACACACAAAGAAGCAGTCGATGGTCGGCGTTGTTGTTTCAGACAAGATGGACAAGACTCGCGTCGTTCTCGTGACGCGCTTCGAACAGCATCCGAAGTACAAGAAGTACGTGAAGCACCACAAACGCTACAAGGTGCACGATGCAAAAAACGAATTTAAGATTGGCGATCGCGTCCGCATCGAAGCATGCGCACCATTGTCCCGTCACAAGGCATTCACTGCAGTTGAAAAGGTCGGAACGCAGGATGTCGAACAATATTTAAAGACGCGCGGAGCGGACTAATACCTTAAAGGCTTATGATACAACCACGAACAATAGTAAAAATTGCAGATAACTCCGGAGGTAAAGTCGGACGCATCTTCAAAGTGCTCGGAGGCAGTAAGCGTCGCTACGCCGGACTTGGTGACCTCGTCGTTCTTTCCGTGCAGGTTGCAGAACCTCGCAAGGGAGTAAAGAAGGGTGACGTTTGTCGCGCTGTCGTCGTTCGCGTTGCAAACGCATTTCGTCGTCAGGATGGTTCATATATCCGTTTCGATGAGAACGCAGTTGTGCTTATTGATGCGAAGAATGAGCCACGCGCAGGTCGCGTATTCGGTCCGATCCCTCGTGAGATCTCAGAGCGCGGATTTAAGAAGATTATTTCTTTGGCCCCCGAGGTCGTTTAATCCCACAGGCTTATGCATATTAAAAAAGGAGATACTGTTGTATTACTTACTGGAGATGACAAAGGAAAGACTGGAAAGGTTGCGCACGTCATTATGAAGAAGGGTCGCGCTGTCGTGGAAGGCCTCAATATGAAAAAGAAGCACCAGAAAGGAAGTCAAGAAGGAAAGAAGGGGCAAGTCATCGATGTAGCAATGCCGATCAATGTGTCCAACTTGGCATTGGCAGGTACAAAAAAGAAAAAATAATTGAAATATCATGAACGTCCCAACTATTAAAGAAAAAATAAAATCCGCATATCCCGCACTCAAGGAAAAGTATGGGTACACGAATGCGATGCAAGCACCAACGATCGAGAAAGTGATTATCTCAGTTGGTACCGGAAAGATGTCTCGCAATGATAAGAAGAAGAATGAGTTTGTTGCGAGTCGCCTTGCAAAGATTACCGGGCAGAAAGCGTCTGCACGAAAGGCAAAGCAATCGATTGCGTCCTTCAAGCTCCGCGAAGGGGATGTGATCGGTCAGATGGTCACCATGCGCGGGAGCCACATGCAAGGATTCCTCGATAAACTGGTAAACATTGCCATTCCTCGTACGCGCGACTTCCGTGGATTCCGCACAAGCTCAATCGATGAGATGGGCAATTTCACCCTCGGTATTAAAGAACACACAATATTTCCTGAGACCGTTGATGAGGAATTGAAAGATGTGTTTAGTCTGGCGCTCACTGTTGTGCTTTCAACGAGCAACAAACAGGAGTCGATTGATCTCCTCGAGCATCTTGGATTCCCATTCCGCGATACTGCGAATGAAGGAAAGAAAATTAAGAAAGAGAAGTCCGGAGCTACTACTGGTGGTTTTGGAAAAAAGAAGAAAAAGTAGACCTTACAAATTTGACGCATTTCTTTGTTGCTCGCTCGTTTGGTCGTGATTTCTTGGATTGTACCCAATCCATTGAAATCATAGTGCCTTAGATTTATCGGGGCCTTCCGTGCAGTAGGAGACTACAGCTTGGTCGCAAGCCTCACTTGCGCCTCGAAC
>DIZR01000035.1:0-286 GCA_002429425.1 Patescibacteria group bacterium UBA6023 | reverse complement strand
GCGACCTCGAAGAAGTTGTCTGGCATTCCTCGAACTTCATCGAAATTATGAAAGTTTTTGAAAAGCACCCTGCGGGGTGTTTTTTATTAAATATGTAGTACCATTATAATAATTCCAAGCATCGTGTGTTAAAATTATACAAATGAGTATTTTAAAATTTTCAGAAGTTAAAAAGCGATTCCTCCTCATAGCCCTAGCTGGCTCAGTCGTATTTTTATATTTGTTATATTTCGACTCACGGTGGTGCTCACATGAATATCTGTCTCTTATACACATCTGACGCTGC
>DIZR01000080.1:1613-3508 GCA_002429425.1 Patescibacteria group bacterium UBA6023 | reverse complement strand
TTACTATCGGCGGTAGGGGGAGGAAAGATCGTCTTTATCTTCTGTGCTGTCTATTTCACGAAGGCGAGCAATTTCAGATTCAGAATCATTAATGCCGGCAATAAGTTCTTCCCTGCTCAGTCCGCGAAAAAGGGGATTTACACCAACTGCATCTTTGTATAGATTCACAAGCTCGAGCTCAGGTAATGATTCAAGATTAACTTTTAATTCTTCATTTTCATCATCCAAATGTAGTGGTATCTGTTCCATGTTTTAAATATATTCCTATTTATTTTTAGTATATCACTTGGTACAAAATAGAAAAATCCCAACAGCCACTATTGTCAAGGTTGAACCTTGACAATAGTAGTCAGGAAAAAAAGAAACCCCGCGTGTGCGGAGTCTCAAGATTAGAAGAATGTTTCACCATTTGGGTTGATGGTCACGTTGCGTGGAATGAATCCGGTGGCAAAGAGTTTTTTTGACAATGTCTTGAATGTCGATTCGTCGATACATACGAGTTCGGCTTGAGTGCCATCTCCACAAATTTTGTAGATGATACCCCTCTTTCCAGTCTGGCCCTTGCGACCACCACCCTTTGCGCCGTTGCCGAATTTGCGATGAGTTTTGATGATCACTTTTCTTCCAAGTGATGCTGGAGTTTCTCTTCCCATTTGCTTCTCCTATGAACTGAGGTGTACTAAATGCAGTCTAGGGAACATCACTCATGATGTCAATGAAATTATTTTCGTTTAAAATGCTCCGTTTCGTGATAGGTGTCGTAGTCTGCAGTGAGCTCTTCGCCTTCTTTGATGTCTCGTGCAGCAAGAAATGTTTCGCCCTTGTCGGGAGTTGTCATGTTGGGTTGTTTTGAGTGATTCAAAAAGTAAAATTTTGGAATTGCATCAATGCCATAGTCGGGGACGAAGTAAATATCATTTTGCAGTGCACAAAAATCACGGACAAGATCTTTTGCTTTCTCAGGTGCATCAAATTCATCCAGTTCATTCTTTGGAATTTTGAGGACACTTCCATGCGGGTCGGAATTTTTAAATGGATCAGTTCCTTTCGGCATATCACGGATTGCAATCACTCCAACTCCGTGTTTCGTAACCCCAAGGCGACAATAGACGTCACGTAAAGCTAATAAAAATGACTTTTTATTCATAATTTTCAAGTATACCCCATCATTAGAGAAGTGATGCTATAATAATCTACTTATGACCGAACACATCAACAATCCACTGCATGGGAAAACACTCGAATTCATACTTGAGTATCTTTTGGAGGAATATGGCTGGGAGGAGCTGGGGAAGCGTATCAATATCAAATGTTTTCAAATGAATCCAAGTATTAAATCAAGTCTTACGTTTTTGCGCAAAACATCATGGGCTCGACAAAAAGTTGAGAGTCTATATCTTATTACCATCAGCAAAAACTATTAAGAATTAATGAGAGATCATGTATTTATTTTTTGATACGGAAACAACGGGATTGCCAAAGAGCTGGAAAGCGCCAGTAACTGATGTTGAGAATTGGCCACGGCTTGTACAGATCGCATGGCTTGTTTTTGATGCCGATGGACAACAAATAGCGAGCGAAAGTCACATTATACGGCCTGAAGGATTTACTATTCCTATAGATGCTGCGCGGATTCATGGTATTACTACCGAGCGTGCAGGGGAGGATGGTGTATCAATCGTAGGAGTATTGCAAAAATTCCAGGATGCAGTGCGCCAGGCTGAGGTCCTTGTTGCACATAATATGCAATTTGATGAAAAGATTGTCGGGGCGGAACTTTTGCGAATGAATGCTGTGAATAGTCTCGAGGGAAAAGAAAAAATTTGCACGATGCTTGCCTCTGTTACACTCTGCAATATTGAAGGTCCGTACGGGTTAAAGTGGCCGAAACTTTC
>DIZR01000080.1:0-1450 GCA_002429425.1 Patescibacteria group bacterium UBA6023 | reverse complement strand
TCCACGAGGAGCTATTCGGAGTAGGCTTCGATGAGGCACATAATGCATCGGTTGATATAAGTGCAACCGCAAAATGTTTTTGGGAGATGAAGAAATTGCGAATTATTTAACTTCATGATTAACGTTTGTATCCTGTATCTCTATGAGCACACGTGACTCGATGTCCACACTCAATTCTTCCAACGCTTCTTTTGATGATGCGTGAATTGCATAATAATAAAAAGGTTTAGGTATGTTTGGGTATGTAACGATTTCTTCATTTGGCTCCACAATCATGGCAAAGTCCCATATTGTTTTATTGTTCGCAATATCCTTTGGTACGTAAGTTCGGATGATTTTCCCACTTCTTTTTGGGAAAACTGCTTTTTGTAGTATAAAGTGTTTTCGTTCCGATTTTATTGTCGATGTATCCCCAAGCCATACATGGAGAAGTTCTTTTGTGAGATTGATTCCGCTAGACTTTAGATGACCAGGCTGGAGTGGTCCTCCCGGGAGTCGTGCTGCAATTTCGAGAAGAATTGGTCCTTGCTCCGGAGTAATGCGTAATTCACAGTGAAATCCAGTGTTATTAAAGCCGAGAGTTTTAATGATCTCCTTCGTCATATCGATTGCTTGATTGAGTACGACCTCGGGGAAACGAGCGGGTATATAATTCGCTTCCTGAGTGAATCGTGGCTCAGGTCCCATGATAAATTCAACGATTCCCGCGACGTGAATTGTATTATCTACAACAATGCCATCAACGCTGATGACTGGACCAGGAAGGTATTCTTCAAGTAAAAATGTTCCATTAAAGTTTTTGAAGACTTCTTTTTTATTTGAGCCAGTGCTTGCATGGATTTCCGAAATAATATCCTGAATATTATAGTTTTCCTCAATTTTAATCGTACCATAACTTTCGGAGCCAAATATAGGTTTGATAACACAAGGGATTCCGACTGATTCAATCGCATTGAGTATTTTTTGTACTTCAATATTTTGGAGAACGGTAAAGCGTGGGGTTGGTATCTTCGCATTTCTACAGTAGATACGCATAAGAAGTTTATTGCAAGAACTTCTTCTTGCAGCTCCGGGATCTATCCCAATCAGTCCGAGCGCGTGAGCCACGTCAGCAGTTTGCGTAACGGTGTGTTCAAAAAATGTCCCCATTGCATGGAGGGTAATTTTTCGAGATTCAAAATATGTCACAATATCTGAAAGGAGACTTACTGAATTATACGTATCAGTTTGTATGATATGTTCTTTCGGGACATATTCCGTGAGCCACTCAGGCATAGTACTTGTGGCAATATAAATATTGATATCTTCTTCAAGAAGTACATCGAGAGTGAATTGCTTGCGACTCCCACCATGTTCAACGAGGAGAAAATTTCTTTTATTTCTAGACATTCTTGATAGTATAACAGCTAATTGTGGGTAAAAAAAGTTTTTCTTTAATATAAAATAACAC
>DIZR01000070.1 GCA_002429425.1 Patescibacteria group bacterium UBA6023 | reverse complement strand
TACCGTATCACGCGTTATTGAAATATGGAGATTTTCTGATGTGACTCCTGCGATCATGCTCTGGATAATGAGCTCATTCTCAGTTTCATACATATCGATAGGAAGTCCTGCGTCACTCTCTTCGTCATTATCGTCTTCCTCCTGCTCTTCCTCGTGAACATTTTGAGACCAGGGCTCTTGGTTCTCGTGTGTAGATTCTTCGTGCTCGAGTACATCATCATGAATGATTTGTGTCCCGGTTAGTCTTTCAAGAAATGATTGTTTACGTTCGTTCATATTTATATAGACTTATTAGGAATAGTGATAACAATACCAGTATGTGGATATTCGACATGACTTCTTGGTGCGAGAGTCTTGATCTTTTCACTGATAAAAATGATTCCGAGGATAAATACCCACAATACAATGAATGTTGGATAGAGGTATGCTCCGTCTGTGATAATTATAGTGAAGTTAAAAAGGGTATGCAATGCAATGGCTCCAATAAGACCGAATATGCTTATCCATATTCGTTTTGCTCGACGATCGTAAAATGAAAGCGCAACGGTTACGCCGATAAAACCACTGGTGGCAATATGTAGTACCGTTGCTCCGATAAACCGAAAATTTCCTAATAATATTGTTGCGAGCGCATCACCATCACCAATCGGGTTGAATAAAAACATTGTGTTCTCAAGGGCGGAAAATCCAAGTGCGATCGTAATAAAATAAATAACCGCATCAATGGGTTCGTCAAAATATTTACTCCGAAGTGCAACGATATAGATTCCAACGAATTTAAGTACTTCTTCAGTGGCTGCCCAGAGCGTGAGGAGTCCAAGGTTTCCGATATGAATATTATCTGCGATATATTTTTGAATAGGGTATGCGAGTGCGGTAGCAAGCATTCCTACAAGAAATGCAAGAATGAGAAGCCCACGTGGTTCGGGGTTCGGTTTATCTTCCTTCAGCCAAAACCAAAGCCAAAATATCGCCGGTAGTATTCCAGCAAGTAACGCGACAAATACCATTCCTGGTGTTATCGATGTAGTCATTCAGTGGTTATTACAAGTAACAATAATAGTGATTGTTTCTACAGATGCTGTACTGGCCATTTGGTGACCATGAGCATGCGTTCTCGCCCAGGCAAACTTCCCCAGATCTCCTCGGTAATATATGGAATAAATGGATGTTGCAATTTCAGTAATTCCTCGAAGATGTATCTGAGTAACCATTTCCGAGGGAAGCTTATGTTTGTATCACTATCAAGCAAGGCATCCTTGCTCTCCTCTAGTATAACATCTGCAAAGGTATGCCATGTATAATCATACAATTTTTCACCCGCAAGGTGGAGTTTGAATTCCTTTATATGCGTATCAACGTATTTTGCAACTTCAGTAAATTCATTCAGTATCTCTTCTTCTCTTTTGCTAAGTTTTGGTTTTATTGAAAGATCAATGTTATCAGTGTTTGAAAGTACAAAGCGTGCAATATTCCATATTTTGTTCGTATATTTCCTGTATCCACGGATTCTGTCCTCGGAGAGATTTACATCAGACCCCGGTCCCGCGCCAATGATGACGGAGAGTCGAGTTGCATCTGCGCCATATTTTTCAATCATTTCGAGTGGGTCTATTGTATTTCCATCGGACTTGCTCATTTTTTTGCCTTTCGCGTCGCGCACAAGTCCATGAAGGTATACCGTGCGAAAGGGAACAGTACCCAAGTGATACCCCGACATGAGTATCATGCGTGCCACCCAAAAGAAAAGAATATCATAACCTGTTTCGAGTAAATTTGTCGGGTGGTAATCCACAAAGTCTTTTGCATTTTTATCCGGCCAACCAAGTGTCGAGAATGTCCACAATCCGGATGAGAACCATGTGTCGAGCGTATCTTCGTCCTGTATAAATTCCGCATTACAGAATTGGCAGATAGGTTTATCGATAGAAACTATAGTATCGAGGCATTTTGCCGCATCAGCTTCACGCCCGGAAATTGGAATACATTTATTTTCGTGATACCAAACGGGGATGCGATGTCCGTACCAAATCTGGCGAGAAATACACCAGTCGCGCAAATTATCAACCCACTGAAAATACGTTTTTTCGAATCTCTCGGGAAGTATGGTAATGCCGCGACCAATAACCCCCTGGCGCATGATCTCTTTCAGTGTAGTTTTACTTCCACTTACGATGTTTGGGATCTCAGAGTGGGGAATAATAAATTCCTTGTTCACATTGATAAACCACTGATGCATGATCTGCGGTTCGATAATTCCTCCAGTACGTTCTGCGGTGGCAATACGATGGATATAATTATCCTCAACTTTCACGAGTAATCCTTTTGCATCAAGTTTTGCAACAATTCCTTCACGCGCTTGTGCGATTTTTACTCCTGCAAATTCTCCGGCGATAGGAAGAAGTTTTCCGTATTTATCAATGATCTGTTCCTTGTCAAGTTTGTGTCGTTCCGCGATGTCGAAGTCAACCGCACTATGCCATGGAGTGATGGTCATAACGCCTGTACCAAATTCCATATCGATTGATTCATCTTTAATAATCGTTGCGGTGATTGGTCCATTGATCCACTCAAGGTCAAACGTATCACCATGCGTGTATTGTTTGTAGCGCGCATCGTCGGGGTGCATGACAACATATTTATCACCAAATTTTGTTTCAGGTCGTGAGGTTCCTATGGTAAATGGTCCGTATGTGAAATAATAAAATTTTGTTTTTTCTTCTTTGTATACAATTTCATCATCTGAAATCGTTGTTTGACCTTTCGTATCCCAATTGACAATGCGATGACCACGATAAATAAGCCCATCATTATACATGCGAACAAATGCTGTCCGCACGGCAAAAGAACGTTTTTCATCGAGAGTAAATGCTTCGCGACTCCAGTCAATCGATGCCCCCATTTTTTTTATTTGATTCACGATAGTATCATGGCTTTCTTGTGCAAATTGCTGTACGCGTTCCATGAATGCATCACGCCCCATTTTTTGTTTATTTG
>DIZR01000028.1 GCA_002429425.1 Patescibacteria group bacterium UBA6023 | reverse complement strand
GTATGCGCGCTGAACAAAATAGTTACACTGATAAGATCGCAAAAGCGACGAATCAGGAAGAACGCCAGCAAATGATCGACCAAATGCGTGTCTTTAAGGAAACAATGGTGAGTAAAGAAGAGGAATTGCGTGATGTGATGGAAAAATGGAGAGGTTTGATGCTCCAAGTCCCGAACGTTCCTGATATCTCTGTGCCTGAAGGTGAGAGTGACGAGCAGAATGAAGAAGTAAAACGATGGGGAGAACCATCACATTTTTCATTTGAGGCAAAGAGTCACATCGAGCTCATGGAGAAACACAATATGGTCGACTTCGAACGTGGTACGAAAGTCGCAGGATTTCGTGGATATTTTTTGAAGGGTGACGGAGTCCTTCTTGCGAATGCCGTATGGCAGCTCGCACTTGAGCATTGGACAAAAAAGAATTTTGTTCCAATGATTGTCCCGTCACTCGTACGTCGTGAGACATTCATGGGTTCAGGATATCTCCCCCAGGGTGAAGAAGATTTATATAAAACTCAAGACGGGGATTATCTTGCCGGTACCGCAGAAGTTGCGACAATGGGTTACTATATGGATGAGGTAATTGACCTTTCAAAAGGACCAATTAAATTTGTTTCCTTCTCGCCATGTTTTCGACGTGAGGCTGGTGCGCATGGCAAGGATACACGCGGTCTCATTCGTGTGCATGAATTTTTCAAGTGGGAACAAGTTGTTCTCACGGAAGCAAATCACGAGATTTCTGTTGCATTGCACGATGAGATAAATCGCAACACCGAGGAATTTATTGAGTTACTGGGAATTCCTTATCACACGGTGGTGAATTGTGGCGGTGATCTCGGATTAGGACAGGTGAAAAAATATGATATTGAATTATGGGTACCGGGGGAAGGGAAGTATCGTGAAATTAGTTCCGCGTCATATTTTCATGATTTCCAAACACGTCGACTCAATCTCCGTTATCGTGACACTGAGGGAAAGATGCGTTTTGCACACTCTCTTAATTGTACCGCAATTCCCACTCCGCGTATCCTTGTTTCAATTGTTGAGAATTATCAGAACGAAGATGGAACAATACGAATACCCCAAGCACTACAGCGATTCATGGGTAAATCAGTGATTGGCGGATAAGTATAATTTCATGGCAATTTTGGGAAGAAAAACATTGAAATCAAGTCGAGCGCGCATGCGCCGTATTGATCAAATATTTGCATTGTTCAGTAAAATACTTCTGATCTCTTATTTCGTTTTTGTTATGATCTCCTGGCTTTCATACCGTGAGTTATTTCGTATCAATTCAGTTCTTGTTTCGGGTACGCTCACGGTAGATAGCGAACAAGTTAGACTTCTTGCAAATAAATTTCTTTCAAAAAAAATATTATGGAAGATCGATAGGAACAATGCAGTTTTTTATCCAAGGATTGATCTGCCACGTGCACTTTATTTGCTCGATTCTCATATTAAGAAAGTAGACATAAAAATTGAAAATAAGAAAATTCTTTTAATTCAAATTATTGAGTATTCCCCTGCAAATTTATGGTGTGGCGAAAATAATAATACCGCGACGTCATCGGCAAGCGGATGTTATCTTGCCGATGTATCGGGATTTATCTATGCGAAAGCTCCGACTTATTCTGGGTATCCGTTTCCTACATTTTATACAAACATTGCCGGAAATGAGGAACAAGGGACTCCTGTTGGTCTACATATTCTTCCCGTTGAGGAATTTAACAAGATATTTTTGATGATGGCTGAATTAGAAAAAAATAATATTACCGTAAGCCAAATAAAACAAACTGATGAGCATGATTATTCATTTCTCACGGATAAATCCTGGCTACTACATTGGTCATCAACAGAGGATCCTATAAAAAGTGTGGGAAATCTCGAGCTGGTACTTGCGGATATTGCTCGAAGTACCCACTCGAGCACAACACCCGTATCAATAGATCTACGTTTTGGTAATAAGATTTTTTATAAATAGCATTATATGAAAAATTTGCACGATGTGTCGGGATGCGTGATATAATGAATGCATGCTTATTTTAGTGTTGGCAAGGGATTATGTGTTATGGCATTATTCAACCGCATACGTTGATCTTGTGTATATTTGGTGGAATTATCTTTGGTTTGTGAATCATCTTTTCTCATTTCCGGATGTTGTAAGAAGCTGGTTTGCACCATTTAAGAGATTACAGGAAAATAAAGTAAATATTCTTCTGCGACCTTCAGATTTTTTTGCAAATATGGTGGTAAATATCATCATGCGCATCGTCGGCGCAATCATTCGTACTGCACTTATTGCGATTGCGATCGTAAGTTTTTCCATCGTGCTCTTATTTGGGGTCATGTTCATAGGGTTTTGGACGATACTTCCTATACTTGTGGGACATTTTTTTATTACTGGAGTGCAATCATTTTTCTCATAATATGCTTGGTTTTTCCGATAATTTCTTCAGAGATCACACCTATCTTTTCCACAAGGCGATAGTTCTTGAGCGTGTACTTCCTTCGCGTATACGTGGGTGGATTTCAATATTCACTGGAACAATTATCATAGTATATGTTGGGGTGATGATCGCACCAATTTTTCAAGCGAGGCTTCTGAATGGTGTACCAATTCCGGCGCCCTATCAACAATTTTTTGGTAGAAATATTACCGTAACAAATATGGGAAGCATGAGTCTTCCCAAAGATACATCCCTCCCGAACATTATTCCATTTGTTGGTGGCACACGTATTCCACTTGATACGAAAAGTCCGATCGCAAATGGTGTCTTTTTTATTGCTCTTTCAATTTGGCTTTTAATGAAAATGCTAAAGTATTATGGTCGCTCATACTATTATTATGTCGAAGCACTACTCGAACGAGGAGATACGGGTATACAAACGCCATATTCAACACCAAACTATGAAGTTTGTGAAATTTATTATGATGTTAAATATGGTGATCTACTCAAGAGTTATGCGACGTCACGATTTGGACGTGCGGTGATGCATCGTTCGGGTATTGCGGATGAAACGATCGACCAGTATCTCAAGAATAGAAAAACTATTGTGAATTTTTTAGATAAAGAAAGCGAGCTTCGTACGGTATATACGTTGCTTGACCTCTCACATAGAATGGTTGAGCTTGATCCGGATTTTTACCAATTTCTTTTTGAATTGGGAATTCGTGATCGCGAACTTGCAGGTGCGACCGAGTGGGTTGAGCGTCAGGTAAAAAGAAAGATGCAGAAAGATCGTTACTGGGGAAAAATTTCATTGGGTCAGTCACCATCGTTTGGTGCGGAATTTGCCTATGGTGCCGCATATGCACTGGGTAAATTTAGTCATGATCTCACTAAGACGGCGGTCGGTGGTGGATCAGGTTTTCGTTTTATCTATGGAAATGAACAGATTAAACAATTGGAGATTATTCTCTCACGATCAAGGGAGGCAAATGCCATACTCGTTGGTGAAGATGGTTCGGGAAAAATGGATGTTATCCTTGATTTTGCGAGAGATATTATTAATGGGTACATCAATCCATTACTGAAACATAAGCGGGTGATGGTTTTTGATGCTAAGGCATTTGTTTCCACAATGAAATCAAAGCAGGAACTTGAAACTGCACTGATTCGCATTATGAACGACACGCTGAAGGCGGGGAACATCATTCTTGTCATTGATGATCTTCCGGGTTTTATTCAAGGCTCTCTCGCTCTTGATGCCGATGTAGTGGGAATTCTCGATCCATATCTTTCGGGGAGTAGTCTTCAGGTTATTGCAACTGCAGATAATTCACGTTTTCATCAATATATCGAACCAAACAATGCGATCATGCAGCGCTTCGAAAAAGTAATGCTTACCGAACCCGCCGAAGCATCCTTGGTACGTATTCTTGAAGAAGTTGCTGAGCAAAGTGAGCACAGCAATCATATTTTTTATACATATGGTGCAATTATTGAAATTATTCGTAGTGCACAAAATTATTTTAGCGATGGGGTGATGCCAGACAAAGCAATAGACTTGCTTGTTGAACTCACGCCAAACATTCTTTCCCGAGGAGGTCATCTTGTGAAGAAAATGGATGTGCTCGAGTTTATTCACGAAAAAACCAGTATTCCTGTTGGGAATATTAGCGAGGATGAACGTGAGCGCTTACTCAATCTTGAAACATTAATGAGAAATCTTGTTGTTGGGCAAGAACAGCCACTTACGATTATTGCGAATGCAATGCGTCGTTCTCGCGCTGAAGTACGAAGTACCAATAGACCGATTGGAGCATTTCTTTTTCTCGGACCAACCGGAGTTGGAAAAACTGAAACTGCAAAGGCACTTGCAACGGTATATTTTGGAAATGAAAATGCAATGTCACGTATCGATATGAGTGAGTATCAAGGTGATGATGGTTTGAGTCGTATGATAGGCTCGATGGATGGTACGCTCGGTACGCTTCCTCGGATGCTTCGCGAGCAACAATACGGTGTTGTGTTACTTGATGAGTTTGAGAAAACAAATCCCAAGGTCCTTGACCTCTTCCTTCAGGTTCTCGATGAAGGAGTTTTCCATGATGCGCAGGGCAAGAAGGTGAATGCGCGAAATTCTATTTTTATTGCAACCTCAAATGCAGGTGCACAACTTATTCGTGAAGCAATGAAGGCGGGGAAAGATCTCGAAAGTGTAAAAAAGGAAATTATTGATGAAATTATTTTGCAAGGAAAGCTTAAGCCAGAATTATTTAATCGTTTTGACGGCATTGTGCTCTTCCACCCACTTACCGTTGAAAATTATAAACAGATTGCAGAGCTTATGCTCAAGAAACTCCAAAAACGTCTCAGGGAAAAGAGTATTAATTTAGTGATCAATGATGTGGTGATTGAAGCGGTGATGGCTGAGGGAGTCGACCCCGACATGGGTGCCCGACCTATGTCACGCGCAATTCAGGAGCATATAGAGCAAAAGGTTGCAGAAAAAATCATTGCAGGAAAACTTACTCAGGGTTCCACTCTTGAATTCACGCGAGAGGATTTCCCTCAACTTTCGGCAGTACCAGCACCAATAGAATCGCTCTCACCCCTTGATAGTGCACTATCGAGTATTCCCACTGCACCACCACGTACGGAGGGGTAATCCCGACCGGCCATTTTGAATCCCCCTGCTTGCTTTGGGTGAAGTTTTATATTATAACATCATGATTATGTCAAGAGGATTCTGGGATACATTACCGAAACCATTTTTTGTACTTGCGCCAATGGCCGATGTGACCGATGCGGCTTTTCGCCGTATCATTGCAAAATACGCAAAACCTGATGTGCTGTGGACAGAATTTGTTGCTGTCGACGGACTTTTGTCTCCGGGGCGAGACGTCTTACTTCGAGATCTTATGTATACGGAGACGGAGCGACCGATTGTTGCCCAGATATTTGGCTCAAACCCAGAACACTTTTTTAAAGTTGCACAGATTATTGAAAGACTTGGATTTGATGGTATTGATATCAACATGGGTTGTCCTGATAAGAATGTCGAAAAACAAGGTGGTGGTGCAAGTCTCATGAAAGACCCCGTGCGCGCTCAAAATATTATTCGTGCAACGATGGAGGGTGCGCCAAATATTCCTGTTTCGATAAAAACACGCGTCGGATACAACAAGGTCGAACTTGAAACATGGTTGCCTGCACTTCTCGAAACGAAGCCTGCCGCAATTACCGTGCACGCGCGCACGCGAAAGGAAATGTCACTTGTTCCTGCAAGGTGGGAGCACGTGCGCGAGGCGGTCAACATGGCAAAGGGGACAGGTACACTCATTGTTGGTAATGGTGACGTGAAGAATCTCGCAGATGCAGAAAAGAAAATTGAAGAAACGGGTGCAGATGGGGTAATGCTTGGACGTGCAATATTTGGCAATCCTTATCTATTTCTTGGAAGAACGCTTGATTCCATATCTCTCAACGAGCGATTTGCAATTATGATTGAGCATACAAGATTATATGAGGAATTACTTGGTGATGTGAAAAATTTTGCAGTAATGAAAAAGCATTACAAAGCATATGTGAATGGTTTTGATGGTGCAAAGGAACTCCGCATCAAACTCATGGAGTCAAATAACACCAAAGAGGTGGAGGACATTGTAAGTGAATTTCTTTCAATACAAAATTCATAATAAAATTATTGCGTATTCCTCATATTGAGGTGTATAATGTGTAGGTACATATGGATAATTTTTTGAAAATGGACGTGTTTTTTGTGGTCACCACGGTGGTCGCGGTCATTGGTGGAATACTTGTAATTATTGCAATGTATTACGTTGTGAAAATATTAAGGAATCTTGATGAAGTAATGAAAAATGTACAAGAAGAAAGTAGTGAAATACGTATGGACATAAATCTCCTCCGTAAAAAAGCCCGAGACGAGGGGATGAAAATAAAGCATATTGCAGATTTTTTTGGTACAATTGCTTCACGGAGAACCTCCCCTCGACAAAAGCATAAAGTAAAAGAGGAGTAGGTATTTAATAAATAATTTTTAAAATATATGGCAAAGGTAAGTAAAAAGAAGGTAGCGCTTGGTGTGGGATTNNTGGGCAAAGGATCTTCACGCTGATGTAATGAAAAAAGCAATGAAGCTGAAGAAACTCGATGAGAAGGCACTTGCTGCAATCGTCGATGAAACATCAAAAGCATACAAGAGTATGAAATCAATCGATGCAAAGGATCTTCAGAGTGCAGCAGGTGAACTCAAGAAAAATTGGAAACATATCAAGTCTGAGGTTGATCGCTCAGTGAAGGTGAGTGGTGTAGCTACAAAGAAGACGGTCACTGCAGTAAAAAAAGCAGTAAAAAAGACTGTTGCTAAGAAAGCTATCATCAAAAAAGTTATTACGAAGAAAAAAGCATAATGAATACTTGTGGAGGAAATTGTGCGTGCGCAACAAAAGAAAATAACGCCTGCGTACTTAGTGTGCCAACAATGGTCATTGATTCAAGTGGAAAATGCCCATGTGGAAAAGCTGTCGATGGGTGTTGTCACAAGGACTCAATCATTACTTCCGAAAATGATGCGATTGCCGAGCTCTGTGAGCCTCTCCTGGGAAAAAATGTCTGCTAGATAATATAAATATAAGGAAATTAAATAGCACAAAAACCATCTCAATTGAGGTGGTTTTTGTATCTCTCGTCTCTCTGCTATACTTCTCTTTATGAGCGAACTAGCATTATATCGAAAATATCGACCCAATACGTTTGAAGATGTTCTCGGTCAGCAGGAAATTGTCTCGATATTGAAAGGTGAGATTGAAGGAAACGCCATTTCTCATGCATATCTATTCTCCGGAGGTCGCGGGACCGGAAAAACTTCCGTTGCACGTATATTTGCGAGTGCAGTGGGATGTAAGCCATCAGATTTATATGAGATTGACGGTGCGTCAAATCGTCAAATAGATGATATTCGTGCGTTGCGTGAAGCAGTTGCAACAATGCCATTTGAGTCGCCATATAAAGTGTATATCATTGACGAAGTGCATATGCTCACAAAGGAGGCATTTAACGCACTCCTCAAGACGCTTGAGGAACCTCCCGCGCACGTTATCTTCGTACTTGCAACAACGAACAAGGACAAGCTACCCGATACGATCGTCTCGCGTTGTCAGACATTCGTGTTTCGTGACCCAACGCTCGACGAGCTAAAGAAATTTGTGCTCACTATAGCGAAAAAGGAAAAGGCATCTATTGATGGCCCTTCTGCTGATATCATTGCGATGTTTGGTGATGGTTCATATCGCGATACACTTTCAGTGCTTGAGAAAGTTCTTGTTGGTGCAAAGGGTAGTGTTCTCGACGTTGATACGGTGGCACACATCGTGGGTGCGCCGACGCATGATCTTGTGAATCGTGTATTGGAGTCTATCGAGTCGGGTGATGTTACTGATGGACTTCTTGCGATACGAAGCGCAAAAGACGAACATGTTGATATGAAAGTGTATCTTCGTCTTATTCTTCAAAAAATGCGTGTTACACTCATGCTTCGCTATGATAAGAGTGCCGAGGCCTATTATAAGGATGAATTTACTCCTGATGATATGCAACTTCTCTTACTTCTCGCAGTTTCTCCGTTAAAGAAGATTAATTCACGCGTATTGTATGCATTTCTCGATGCAACCCGAGAGATTGGCTTCAGTACGATTCCTACGCTCCCAATAGAACTCGCACTTATCAAGGTGATAGGCGATGAGAAGTAATCATTCACCGAAGATATGCGAAAAACAGTATTAACAAAGCTTACATTAAAAGAAAAACACATACTCCAGAGCATACTTATAAAATTTGAACTTAAAAAATCCAGGTCGCCACGTAAGCGTCTTATCTCGTTTAAGACATTTTTTTGTATGTTAACGAATGAAGAGAATGCATTTGCAAATATTTTTCTTACTATTGATCCAAAGAGATTTGGATTTAAAGGCGAATGGTATGGGCTAAATGAATCTCACAAAAATATGATACGTGTGAAGAAATTTGCCGATACGCGTGATGGCTGCCACTATCTACCGAGTGATGTCGTTGCGGCATTTGATAAAATGAACAAAGCAATGATGCGTGAGGTGGGAAAAGTCTTATATCTCGATTCAGGGTTTCGCTCCGGTGCATATCAATTGATAATTTTTTTTCAGCAACTGTCTGCAAATAAATTTAATCTCAAGAAAACCTGTCGACGCGTTGCGCTTCCCGGATGGAGTGAACATGGTGCACCAGAGCGACAGGCATGTGATTTTATCACGCTCGATATATTACGTGGAAAAAAAGATAATTTTTCCTGCACACCCGAGTACAAGTGGCTTCTCGAACATGCAAATGCGTTTGGATTTTATTTATCATACCCCAAGAACAATAAGTTTGGCGTTGTATTTGAACCATGGCATTGGCACTGGGAAAAACCTTAGATTTTATTACTAAAATGTTTACAAAAAGAATCCATTAAAAAACGCACTTATTTATGTGCGTTTTTTAATATGGTGTAATTATTATTCAGTCGTTTTTCCATCAAAATCTTTTTCAGGTACTGGCACGTCTGCTTTGGTTTTATGAATTGTAC
>DIZR01000090.1 GCA_002429425.1 Patescibacteria group bacterium UBA6023 | reverse complement strand
GTTCGAGGTCTCAGACGCTGAAACGATGCTTAATTATTTAAAAAATAAATAAATAAACAAAAAAATAAAAACACTCCGCAGGGGTGTTTTTTTTATAAAGATATTTCACTCATTGAGACATAAAATGTTATCGATAAAAAAATCTTCAATTCACCGACAAGGACACATAACTGGACCAATTCCCATCCAAAGCCTTGTACCACATGATTTAAGAAATAAGTATAGAGCGATGTGGAACTAATACGCATTAGGAAACAAAATGGTGGGAAAAACTTCTTGACGTTGTTCATGTTTTCCAAATTGCTTCGTCCACTCCCCGATTTGCATCCAGAAGAAAGACCATATCCACACGAACAGAATCCAACCAAGCGGAACTTTTGTCATAAAGATACCAAACACTGCAAACAATGTACCCATGAGTTGCGTGAATGTTGTTGCAATGATTACCTGCTTGCTTGGAAGGAATTTCCACCAACGCTCATCAGTATGCGCAATGTATATCAGGAGATGACCTGATACCGTTAATTTGAGAAAGAATATCGTCTGAATGATCCCCCAATCAAGTGTGGTGAACTGGGTAAGCACAAAGAACATCAGTAAACTGTTTGCCACTCCAACTAACCCAAAAAAAGAACTTCGAATGATGCGTCCTCGCACATCAATATGTGCCGGTCGGCCCGCAAGCCGGACATGATCATAGGAAAGTGCGATGATTGGAAGGTCGTTTAAAAGTGCGAGCAAAATAAGTTGCACTGGCATAAGTGGGTACGTATGATAGACAAGCCCAATCACCGCGATGGTAATAATCACACGAAAACTTTCTGCGATTCGATAAACCGAGTATGTCCATAAGCGTTGAAAAATTTTGCGCGACTCAATGATTGCATCCTTGATAACACCCAATCCAGATTCAGTGAGAACTATATCCGCAGAACTTTTGAGCGCATCGACTGCATTCGACACCGCAATCCCCACATCTGCAGCCTTAAGAGCTGGGAGGTCATTGATACCATCGCCAGTTGAAGCCACAACGTACCCACTAGCCTTGGCAGATGTGACAATTTGAAATTTATTTTTTGGTAATACCTCAGCATAAATGCGCTCAGGAAGAATGCCAATTTCTTTCCCTACACGCATCGCGATCGATCGATGGTCCCCAGTGACCATAGCAACGGCAACACCCTGTTCAGAAAGAAAGTCGATGGTTGACTGCGTATCTGCACGAAGTTCATCGGAAAGGAGGAGAATACCAATAATCGTACATAACTCCCGAGAATCGTCCCCCTTACTGACCGCGACGGCAAGCACACGAAAGCCCCCTTCTGCCGCCCGCAAAACATCACGCATGAATATTTCGGTAATATCTTTTTTTGAAAGTTCAAGAATAACTTGTGGTGCACCGACTTCAACCCGCATATGCTCATCTTTGTATGTGGCAAAGAGCGTACTGCGCTTGCGTGAGGAGTCTGCGGGGATAAATTGTTCACGAGTATATCCGAAAAAGTCGATGTGTTGTTCTTTTGCCTTTGTACGAATCGCAGCATTAATTGGATCACCGTCTTCTTCTTCGGCAACCAAATATGCCATACGCACAATATCATCTTCTGATGTTCCATACGCAATGACCCGCTCTATACCAACATGATTCATCGTTAGCGTCCCCGTCTTATCAGAAAGTAGTAGATTCACATTTGCAAGATCTTCGAGAGAGGAGAGTCGTCGCACGACCACATTTTTCTTTGCGAGTTCAACAACACCCAAACTAATGATGAGTGTCATTACTGTTGGAAGTGAGATTGGAATTCCCGCAATGACAAGAGAGAGATCAAGGGTGATGATATCAATGAGTGGTGCGTGAACCAACCATAGTGAGAGCGAGAGAACCATGACCGCAGCAAGCGATAGCATAGAAAGAAAGAATGAAATACGTAATATATCCTTTTCTAAGATACTTTTTTTAGCAATTCCCTCCCCTTCCTTAAGAGTTTTTCCAAAATATGTCAACTTACCCGTTGCACGTACTTTTGCCGTTGCACGACCAGTCACGACAAATGCACCGGAATATACTTCCGCACCATCGGATTTTTCGACTGGAAGCGACTCCCCAGTAACCGCTGCCTCATTGACGGAAAAATTTATTCCTTCAATCACCGTGACATCAGCGGAAATAATATTGCCAATCTCAAGCATGATTGTATCGCCGGGAACAATAAAAGTAGCACTCACTACCATCCATTTTCCATCACGAAATGTACGTACATTTGTCCGAAAATTTTCCTTGAGCTTCTCGATTGCATTATCCGCCTTACCTTCTTGCCACAATGTGATACCGATATTCACCACAATAAGGAAGGTAATAAAATAGGCATCAAATTGTTTTCCTGATGCGAAAGAAAGAATTGCAGCCAATAGTAGCATCAATGAAATGGGTGAAATAAGCCGCTTTATAATCTTAAAAAAAAGAAGTTCTCTTTTTTCTGAGAGCTCATTTTTTCCATATCGCTCAAGGAGTTCTTGCGCTTCGAGGGTGGTTAAGCCTTGCATGTAACTATATGATACACCAAATCGCCAAACTCCGCACAAAAACTCATTTTATGTGCGTGCTAAATTAATTTTCTTGTTGTAACAAAAAAAATGAATTCCGAAATTTGGCTGCGGGACTAGGACTAGGTCACGAGTTACTAACTATTTTAGCATGCTTCGCACGTAAAATACTAAGTACTCTCGACCCCGACTCGCCGTTTCTAAAAAAGTCATTAAAATAACTTTTTTAGAAACATGCTCCGTCTTTCGATTCCTAGGCGAAAGTGCCGCAGGGCACTTTCTTCCCGCAGCAAAAAATCGCTGCACTCATTTTTGCTGCGGGACTAGGAATCGAACCTAGATTGACGGATTCAAAGTCCGCTGTCCTACCGTTAGACGATCCCGCAA
>DIZR01000078.1:3594-3775 GCA_002429425.1 Patescibacteria group bacterium UBA6023 | reverse complement strand
AGCGTCAGATGTGTATAAGAGACAGGGGTATTGTATGCATATACAAGGAATGCCTGAACACGATCAGGAAGAAGTTCTCCTGTTTCGGACATTCGGAGTGCTTCACCACCGTCAATGGAAATTTCTTTCCAATTTTTTTTGAACATTTCCGGGAGGAGTCCCACTGCAGATTCATTGATGG
>DIZR01000078.1:0-3565 GCA_002429425.1 Patescibacteria group bacterium UBA6023 | reverse complement strand
ATCGACATGTTGTTATTTTTTGAGATATAAGCATACCGAGAACTGGGAGCCCCTGCCTGATAGGGAAGCCACTCTTGCCTTTTCGTTCATCAATTTCGATGAACACATAATTGGCGAGTGGTTCGTCATATTCTTCACTGTAACCTGAAAGTAATCCACAGAGTGTCTGTATATTTCCACCGCAACGACTTCTTAATGCGGTGCTCGTTATGTCGAGTGCGATGATTGCTTCGGGAAAAAGTTTTCGAAAATCAATGAGTGCATCGGTTGTCGCATCATCAAAAGAAAGACGAATGCCATGGCAATTTTTGCCGGCAATACGCATTGCGCGTCCAAGTGTCGCACCGCTCGGATACGCATCGGTCGCAGATTCTCGAAGGCACCGTACGAGATTAATAACGTTTGGTATTGGACGTGAAAATATATCGATGAGTGTGTTTCGACTAACGTTTCGGACATCGTCGAGATAGGGTAAACCGCGTTCGATCGCAGATGTGGTGAGGTTGGCAGTAATGCAGAGAGGGCGGTCTGCAGTTGACTTTACGTATGATGCGATTTTCTCCCGAGAAGTAGCATTATTAATTCCAGAAATACCAATCATTGGTGGAAGTAAAGACGTATCCATGTTGTACTCCTTGTGTGTTATGAAAGAGAACTATACTCGGTAAACGCTACCCCACACATGAGGTAATGTCAATGATCTCGCGCGACGAGCTCACTTGGGGGATATGCAAAAATTCCAATCCTCATCTGAAATGTTATGGTGCACCACCAAGGATAATGATCACATCATACTCTCCGTTCTCAGGTATTTCTTGAGTGATTTCTTTCGGTGTATAGTTGTTCCCCAACGCGTTCGTAAGAAGTGATTGATATGCACCCTTGCTTTTCTTCATTTGGAGAATGGTTACACCAACGAGTGTCTTTGCATTCCCTATGTGCACGACATTAAATCCCGCTTGCGCGATAAGTGTTTTAAGTCGCAATGCACCCCCACGGACTGTTGTTCCATTATAGATCGCAACGTTGATTTCTTTTGGGATGAGGACTATGGTGCTCGGTGCGGTTGTCGCTATGGGTAATTTTTCTTGGGGCTGTGGAGTGTTCGCGGTCGTTGTTGCTTGTGCTGCGCTTTGTGTTCCTGTTTCAGTCTCTGTCTTTGTGTTTATTCCGAGTTTGTGTGCAACGATGAGAAAATTTTCTTGGTCAACAGAGAAGGGGTTTGTTCCTGGAACATTTTCCTTCACCGTGTCGTTGATGAGCGTCGATATTGTCCGCGCTGCGATAGTAAAGAGTACGACAATGAGCACAAGGAAGATAGCTGAAAGCACTGGATATGCAGTTTGCGACAGTGTCATTGATTGTAATTTTTCTTTTAGTTTATCAAGTATTTTCATATAATTTGCGTAACTCAGTTGTTTTTCGCGTAAAGCGTCGCCCTCATTGTGACGGTAGAGAGTTCATTTATTCCTCTCGGGGATGTTCCGATAATAGTAAATCCTGATATTCCCGTGAAGTAGGGAAGTGTCTCAAAGTTTTTTAAATATGCAATCAACGCGTAGTTATTCGCGTGTAGCTGGATAGTATAGTCGACGCTCGTAATTCCCAGTGATTCCCCGGATGTTGATAGCGATGGTGTACCAAAATGATATGTTTGCTCTACACCATTTTGCGCTCCGAGCGACTCCAATGCGGAGATAAATTGCGAGATGTCATCGATAGGTACCAATCCATCCGCAATGCGCTGTTCGGAGTCACCATAACGCACGATATCTTTTTTTATGTTTGCATATGTTTCGCTACGCTGCTCGAGTGCCGCGGACACTTTCTTTTTTTCATCGATCGAATGTGCGATATTTTTCATCTGTCCAAGAGAAAAAAGTATACCGGCAATAGACAAAGATATTGCAACGAGTGTAATTAGGAGGTTTACCAGTATGAGTTTTGTGAGTTGTTTTTTTGTGAACATTTACTTCCAATTATATATACGTTGCGGGTCAGAAAGCGAAAATGAAGCTTGAAATGGAATATTTTCTTTTTGTTCAAGGTTGGTTGTTGGAAATTCGAGTCCCGTTATTGTTTTCCAGTCTCGAAGGGTATTCCTGAATGTATTGAGCGCAACACGGTCTTTTGCGGTTCCAGTGATGCTGATGCGTTCTTGTGCGCTCAATACGGAGATATTATTAATGGTAATGTCCCCAGAAGCTTTTGTCGTGAGCTCTTCCATGAAACTGCTCCAGCGAGGAATTTTTTTTGTGATTTCGGCCGTTTTTGTAATGAGCATATTCATATGCTGTATTCGCATTTCTACACTGGTTGTATCTGCGGGTATTGCCACCGTTCCGAGTCCGCTTATCTGCGTTGAAAAATTTCCTTGGATCGTGAGCATGAGTATATACGAGGCGAAGAAACTCATTGCGAAGAAGAATGACAACCCCACCGACACATTGGTGATGAGGTTGGCAAATGCAGCTGCGCGTTGGTATTCGTAGGCTTTCTCTGTTCCAATAGGCATGAGGCTCAAAAATTTGTCCTCGCTTCTTTCAACCGTTGTGCGCATCGCCACACCGAGCGCCACCGCCCACTTTGCTTGGTCACCCAATTCAGTAGCATATGTGAGAAATTCTGCGCGCCAGGACAATGCTCTGCTCTCAAGTATTGTGGTGATAGGAGTGTGTGACGCCTCGTAAAAATTACGTATCTTTATTGCTTCTTTTTGTGTGTCCTTTTTATTCACAAATGAGCGAGGAAGTGTACGCAAGAAACGGATTATTCCATCCCGTACAACAAAGATGATCGTACTCCCTTCATTTTCTTCGGTCACCAGTATCGTATCAGTACTTGGTTTTGCAAGACGGAGTATGCTCAAGGGGTGTATTTCGAGTGCGACAGTTTTGATTCCCGCATTTTTAAAACAAGTAAGATAATCTTCAGCAATCTCTTTCTTAAGCGCGATGAGCGCGATGGAAACTTCTTCGGGGCTTCCTGCAACATGAGCTTCTTCCTCCCAGTCAAGATACACACTTTCCTGAGCAAATGGGAGTTGAAAAGAAATTGCGAGTTCCATCGCCTCATGCATTTTTTCGTCAGTGATGCTTTTTGGAAAAGTGAATACTTTGTAGTATGCCTGATCTCCCGGAATGGAGACGATAAAATATTTGAGATTGATTTTTGTTTTTGTAAGAAGTTTTTTTAGTGATTCAGTCAGCGCTTCCTTGTTGCTAACTTTACCTTCAGTGATAATGCCTTTTTGTAGGAGTTCCTCTTCCTTTGTGGCAATCATCATTTTTCGTGTTTTGAGGTCTTGCTGCAAGAAAATTAGACGAATCGCATCTTCAGTGATTGCGAGCCCTGCTATTTGCTCTTCCTGGGTAAAAAACTTTAGTATATTCATAGATGTACACGTAAACAAAGTATACACTATGAGTAATTGATTTTATAGAGTGGACATTCACGTTTGGTGGAGGTGATGGTACATTCATGCGTTATACCTGTGTATTGTAATGGATGTTCTCCACAGGAGGTCCTTGAGGTGCGTTTGTTGCAATGGTACGATGAATAGAAG
>DIZR01000054.1:2441-5508 GCA_002429425.1 Patescibacteria group bacterium UBA6023 | reverse complement strand
GTGCGGGATGGGAGAATCGAACTCCCACCAGAAGTTTGGAAAACTCCTATTCTACCATTAAACTAATCCCGCGATTGACGTATCCTAGCAAATCAAAAGCCAAGAGACAAATTTTGACTATTTGACTTTGCGTGCAGGAATCAATATTATCGATACAGATTTACATTTGGAGAAAGTTATGGTCCGGAAAAAAATAAGAAGAACTCGTATTCGATATCCTTACAAACGTTTTCCCAAGAAACCGCTTGTCCCACTAATTCGAAAAAGAATTGCGCGAGACATTGTCAAAACACTTCGCGCGTGGAGAATAAGCACATCCCAACGACACAAACTACTTGGACTACAAGCTTCTGAATACGAAAAAATGAAATATGGTGGAATCATTTCAGTTAAAAAAGAAATACTCCTAAAGATCATTATTATCCAAAAGATCGACAGAGCTCTTCGATCGCTACTTGGAAAAAATCCCTCGGTGGTTTCTCATTGGTTGAACACCTCAAATAACGGGGATATTTTCAAAGGAAAAAAAGCAATTGTGTTTATGTGTGAAAATTCAAAAAATCCCTCCTTGGTACAACAATATCTCGAATACCACGCGTACAGCGGTTGGTAGAAGCTTCCATAATGGGAGCTTTTTCTTTTTGCTTGCGTGCACTATATAATACAAGGATGATAAGCATCTTTAAATCCTATGACATACGCGGTATCTATCCAACTGAAATTAATGAGGAAATTACCTATCACATCGGACGAGCAACAGTAAATTATTTGCGCGCAAAAACAATTGCCGTGGGGAGAGATAATCGTGAGTCTTCTCCATCACTCACGGATGCTTTAGTGAGAGGTATCACCGATGCGGGAGCTGATGTTATTGATCTTGGACTTCTTTCGACTCCCATGCTTTATTTCGCTTCCGCAAATCTTCCTGTCGATGCAGCGATGATGGTGACCGCCTCACACAACCCAAAGGAATATAATGGAATAAAAATTTGTAAAAAGAATGCCATACCAGTTGGTCTTTCAAGCGGGCTCTCCGAAATACGAGATATCGCACTTTCACTCAAATATTCCACATCACAAACTATCGGCACCATCACATCGCAAGATATTAAAGATGCATATGGCACATTTGTTTCTTCGTTTGCAGAATTTAATGGAAAACATTTTCAGCTTGCGACAGACACTGCGCATGCTATGGGAGTACTTGAACTCCCAATACTCGAGGCTCTTCCGGGTGTAATACTTTGTATAAAACTTTATGACACACTCGCAACGCCAGGAACATGTCCTCACGAAGCAAACCCACTTAAAATAGAGACACTATCGGAGCTCTCAAAAGCTGTGCAAATATCAGGAGCACAGATGGGAATTTCATTCGACGGAGATGCGGATCGTATTGGGTTTATTGATGAACTTGGAAATCCTATCCCAATGGATCTTATGACCGCGTTGCTTGCAAAAGCAGTCTTACAGAAATTTCCCGGCTCAACAATTCTCTACGACTTACGCTCCTCGCGTACAGTCAAAAACGTCATTGAGGAAAATGGAGGCATCGCACACGAGTGCATGGTGGGTCATGCAAATATCAAAAAACAAATGCTCGAAGAAGGTGCGATCTTCGCAGGGGAACTCTCTGGCCATTATTATTTTTCATTCGGGGGATATATCGCAGAAAAGGGAGTACTCCCTGCAATCCTCCTTATGAACCTCATGGCAAGTACAGGGAAAAAACTTTCTACTCTCGTTGCAGAAATAAAAAAATACGCGCATTCAGGAGAAATTAATCTGGAAGTTATCGATGCGAAAGCGCTTATTAAAAAAGTACGGGAAAAATATTCAAATGGAACTCTTTCAGTGCTCGATGGGGTAAAAATTTCATTTCCGACTTGGTGGTTCTCGTTACGTGCATCGAATACCGAACCACTCCTGCGACTCAATATTGAAGCTGACACCGATGATCTACTCGTGAGCAAAAAAGCAGAGCTCCTTGCCCTGCTCAGGTAATAATAATTTTTTCATTTCTCCCACTGATAATGTCCAAGTGGGCATTTTGTTTTATCATGCCCTCGAGCAGTACAGTATGTCCTTCCATATTCGATGAAAAGATATGTAAGCTGAAACCAATCTTTTTTTGGAGTAATTTCCATTAATATTCTTTCAATACGTACAGGGTCAGTTTCTTCAGTCAGTCCAAATACTTTCACTAAACGTTTCACATGAGTATCAACAGCGATTCCCTCCACGACACCATGTGCATTTCCTAATACAACATTTGCCGTCTTTCGCGCAACACCAGGAATTAATAATATCTCTTCCATGGTCTTGGGTATCTTCCCGTGAAATGTATACTTCACCATTTTCGCAGCTGCGAGAATGTTTTTTGTCTTGTTTCGATAGAAACCACTCTGAAAAATATCATGCTCAAATTCTTCCGATTTTGCATGTACATAGTCATCAAGGGTAGGATATTTTTTAAATAATGCCTCAGTTATTTCATTGACCTTTTTATCAGTACACTGCGCAGAAAGCTCCACTGCAACAAGAAGTTCCCAATCATTGCTGTAGCGAAGAAACATACTTGCTTCAGGAAACAGTTTTTTTAATTTCTGGAGTATTCCCCTAACGTGCCGACGAAGCACAGTGACGTTGATTTGAGTGGGGTGACGTTTCATTGTTTCACATTACAAACTTAGCGTGACTGCTCATACTGGGACGATGTGGCCGCTTCATTAGTAATCACATCAATGATTGACTGCAACGTCTCCACATTCAGGTGGACAAAAACTATTTGTCCATCGTTTCTTTCCCCAAAGAACATAAGTGTATCCGTATCAGACCACTGGAGGGTCGGATATTTTTGTGAAACAGAATAACTTCCTGTGATAGTAAAATATTCATGAGGAACGACGGCTTCTATATACAATGTTGAGAGTCCACCTCGATTTGATCCGGAAAATGCGCGAAGAGTCCTGGGGTGATTCGCAATCTTTAATCGTGGAGGAATATTTGGAGCAGCAAAAGTTTGTGTCACAGAAAAAATTCCATCCTGTGTAACACCTTGTTTCAC
>DIZR01000054.1:0-2370 GCA_002429425.1 Patescibacteria group bacterium UBA6023 | reverse complement strand
GTGTAACACCTTGTTTCACAATAACCGCACGGGGAGAAATATTTGTTTCACGTGGAACACTTTTCACGTGAAACAACGTTCCTTCACAAAAGAGCGCCCCAATGAATAACGCAAATCCAATAACAGTGAGGACAAAACGACTTGTAAACATCAACCCAGTGTAGCGCAAGGAAAATAAAATTCAATCAAAAATTACACTTTTGTAATAATTTCTACAATACCTGTTGCACAATCGAATCGCACATTTCGCCCAACCGTACCACCCACAACTTCAGTTTCAATGGGAATGTGATGATACGTAAGGCGCTCTCGTGCGCTCACCGTATTTTCCCAACCAATTCCAAATTTATCCCCCTCGAGTAACGAGAACATATGCGCACCACCAACAAGTTTTGCGACAAAATATTCCTTCACTCCACCAATTGCAACAATTTCGTCGATGAGTGTGTCCACGGCGAGATCTGCATATTTTACAAATCGCTTTCCCAACTCATCCCGAGTAAGCACGACTACTGGAGAATTTTTTACTCTTGGTAAAATTGCATGAGCCATGCCACCAACACGTTGCAAGCGATCATAAATGATGATCACAATACATGAACCGACTCCATTTGTGACAATAACATCTGATGCATTCCCCACACTAAGTTCGGCGATACGGATTTCGGTTGTGGTATTCATTATTGTACCGTCTTATTCACCATGTCATTGGTAATTTTCAGAATAGTGTTCGTCGCTTCTGGTCCAAAAAAGAGAAACATTCTCGCAACAGAAAGTTGTCCATTATCACACATCACATCAGTAGGTTCTGCATTGATACACACTGAAACATCGAGTGACAAAAACTCCTCATGGAGATCGATCATTGATGCGGAGAGTGAATCAAACATTGCACCCCCCATGTCAACAACGACATCGGGGACTGAGTGAAGTATCTCGATATGTAAAAATTTTGAAAGCCCTTGGAGCATTCCACCAGTAATCACATTGCCAAGCTCCTGAAAAATTGATCGATCAAATTTATCAAGTGCACGAAGATCTCGGATTTTTTTCCCAGAAAGTTCTTTCAATAAGAGTAGTGCGGTATCACGAGGAAAAAAAATAAACACATATCCCTCTATCGCACCTGACAACCGGAGAAGTACGGCAACCGTGATGTCATCTTCCTTATCGGTAAATCGCAATGTTGTTTCTGAATTCCGAATATTGACCGCAGGAACACTGATCGTGATTCTTTTTTCCATCATTCGTGACAAAGTATTTCCTGCGTGTGATACGCCAATATTCACAAGTTCACGAAGTTGATCGTGGTCGTTTTCAGTAAGTTGAAATAGTGTGGGCATATTTATATTGAAGTTGTTGTTTGTTGTAGTATATCGCTTACAACATGGGCAAGTAAACCATGCGCATCAAGAATCAGAATTGTACGCCCATCAGCAAGCAGTGCGGAACCGGAAAATCCTTTATTTTCACGTAATATTTGTGGTAGTGATTTCACAAGTAGCTCCTGTTCCCCTACACATATATCAACCTCAAGGACAAATGTTGTTTTTTCTGTATGGACAATAACTCCAGTGCGCATTTCATTCAATAAGTGCGGTGTTTCATACCCACTAAAACTCAGTTGTAATACTTTTCCAAGTTGAACAAGAGGAAGTAAAACCCCCTCGACAAAAAGTGTTTCCTGATGAGCAGTTCCCGTTACCTCACTTGAGTTAAATTTTATTGTGCGCACAATACTCTCAAAAGGAAGTGCAAATGTGTATCCACGAGCATCGATCAATAATACGCGCACCGTTGCAAGAGAGATAGGAAGATCAAGCACAAAACGTGTTCCATTTCCTGTTTCTGGTATTGGAGAAATTACATCAATGCGTCCTCCCACATCCTGCGCAAATCCTCGAACAGCAAAAAGTCCCACACCTCTTCCCGAGATATCCGTCACGATATTATTTGTTGACATATTTGGATGGAACAACATTTCCGCAACGGCATCATTTCCCATTTGTGCTATCCGTTCTGCAGTTTCAACACCGTGCGCAATGGCAACCTCCCTTACTCGTTCATAATCAATACCACCACCGTTATCTTCTACGATCACTCTTGCGCGACCCCTTTCTCTTTTTGCGGAAAGCAGTATCGTCCCCTCCTTGATAATTCCATGATCAACAGCATTACGGAGAAGGTGTGTAAGTGCTCCACCCAATCCATCTATAACTGTTCGATCAAGGGTAATGTCTCCACCAGTTACACTAAACTCAATTTTCTTTCCTTCACGAATTGCGAGATCACGTACCATGCGCGGATATTGCCCAAAGATCTGTTCAAGTGGAACGAGGCGAATTGAGAGTAGTGCCTGTCTCTTATACA
>DIZR01000074.1:5779-7086 GCA_002429425.1 Patescibacteria group bacterium UBA6023 | reverse complement strand
GTCCTGAAATATCAACATCAAGCGAGATGTTTTTGGGGCGGTAAACTAATAAAAATTTTACAACATTATATTGCGTGCCATAATAATGCTGTAAAACGATATATCAATTGTGTCGCAAAAGATATATTGTGCGACACTATATCAAAAAAGAAACTAAGCCTAGTATCATCGAAATCGCCTCATTAAACTATTGCTTCCCCATATCACCAGTGAGTACAGACTTTCTCTTGTAGTATGTGATGTCGGATAATTATATTGTTCTTTTCGTGAGTTCCCGTCGTTAATTCTCTTCTGGTGCATTAGGGGTCAAAAAATTAAACGTCGCGAGTATATTGTATGTTGTTCCAACTTGAGACATTTTTGATTCCATAAGGTGCATTTGCGCCACCTCTATGCTCCCTTCCTTGTTACCAGTATTCTGTAGGTCTGGAAGTATCTTAGGCTTCTCTACGTCTTTGTTGAGACGCGCGAGCGTGACGTGTGGAATTGGCTTCAGTGTATCAAGTTTTCCGAGAACAAAGGTAAGCTCCTCAATGGCACGAGCAGTAAGTGTGTCATAATCAACATTATCCTTAAATCTTGCCCAAATCATCGATGGAGTCTTGCCCTCTGGACCATACTCGATTCTCTTGGGTTGAAGCGAAAATGGCTGCTGTATGGAAGCTATATCAGAAAGTGCGTCAGATATTTCCGGAATAATATCTTCTTCCACCGCACCCAGAAATACGAGTGTCATGTGCAGGTTTTCTTCTGTTGTCCACTTGAACAATTTGTCAGCAGTGTGTAATTCTCGATAGTTCGCAAATACATCATTCCACTTTTTGGGGATAGTAAACGCGACGAAAAGAATTTTACTCATAGATGTAATATTATCAAATATACCTCGAATTTTTTATCGGGCTAGGCAGAATCGAACTGCCGCCACATACACCCCATGCATGTAGACTACCACTATCCGATAGCCCGAATTATTCCAACCATCTTATCATAAACTTTTTTAAAAAATGTATGAAAAAAGATTGTGTGGAAAACTTATGATTTATATCCCCTTACAATTTACCGAAGGTTTGTATCTCTTTGCCTCAGCGGCAGATTTGCTTTCAAACCAGACCTTGTTTTCCTCGCGAATGCGTTTTGCACCAGAACACCATGGAAGATAATATGTTTTCCCTGATTTTGCACCTACATACATTCCTTGAGCTGTACGTCCCGTTGTGCTGCTTATTAAGCTCATTGTAGTAGTATCGGAGTGTGGCATAATTGGCTGTGTTGGCCTCGTAAATCCTGCATTATACACTATTTTAAGC
>DIZR01000074.1:5353-5659 GCA_002429425.1 Patescibacteria group bacterium UBA6023 | reverse complement strand
CACTATTTTAAGCTCCCCCGCCCTTCTTGTTTCTTGCGCAGAATATCGCCCTCCGAGAAATGCACCAAATGCAACAAGGATAATTGTGCATAATACGAAGATATCCTTTGGGAGATCGGGAAATTGCTTGATTTTCTCTGTGATATCTGGTAGTCTCATGAAATAATATTTATATAAGTATATTACGCATAACTCTCCGGTATGGCAACAAAAAAATCAGGTGGATCATCCAAAAATTTACGCGACTCAAACCCAAAATATCTTGGCACTAAACTCCATGATGGACAAGTTGCAGCAGTAGGAAAC
>DIZR01000074.1:561-5239 GCA_002429425.1 Patescibacteria group bacterium UBA6023 | reverse complement strand
AGTTGCAGCAGTAGGAAACATTATCGTTCGTCAGCGTGGCACAAAGATCGTTCCAGGAAAGAATGTGAAGGTTGGCAAGGATCACACACTCTACTCAATGGTAGATGGCAAGGTTACCTACAAAACTGTTCGCAAGACTCGTTTTGATGGGCAGAAACTTACCAAGAAAATGGTTTCAGTCAACTAAATAAAATTTTTGTAATAAAAAACTCCGCATATTATTGTGGAGTTTTTTATTTACGTGAGATGAAGAATTTTATTCGTCAGTCTTCTCGATTTTGACCGTAAACTCTGTTTTTTTGTCTCCTACGATAACATTCATCTTAAACTCGCCAATCTCCTTTAGTGGCTTCTCGAGCTCAATGTGATCTGCGGTGTATGACGCACTAACAGACCTACCGAGCTCCATTGCAATATCGTCTTTCGTAACACCGGCATAAAGATGACCCTCCTCATTTGCCTTGCGTATGAAGGTGAGTATAGTACTTGCAACCTTTGTTAATGACTTATTGAGGTTCTCAACCTGCTTCTTTGTCTCAATTTCACGCTTCTTTGTGAGTTCCGCGATGCGTTTTGCGTTCGTTCGTGTAACAGCTTCCGCAAGACCTCGTGCGATAAGGAAATTACGCGCATAGCCCGGTGCAACCTCAACGATGGCATATTTTTTTCCAACCTTTGTAACGTCCGACAATAAAATAACTTTCATAAAATACGTATTTAGTTCGTATAAGACATCCTTGTGGGCTAAGGGCCCGACAGGTAAAAGATGTGTTCGTTATTATACGGACATTCACAAAAAAGGCAAGAAACCCCCCTTTTTTTTGTATAAATTTTCAATCTACCTCACAGTACCATGGAGGATTTCAATTGCCTTCTCAAGTTGTGGGTCCTTTCCCTTATCGACCTGTTCCTTCGTGATTTCTACTTTTACATCAGGCTCAAGTCCTCCTGCAGAAAGATTTGTTCCATTTGGAGTAATCCAACGTGCAATGGTGACCTTTAGTGAGGTTTCTGGAGTGATGGGGATAAGTTCTTGCACAGAACCTTTTCCAAATGTTTTTGTTCCAACAAGAGTCGCAACACCCTGCTGCTGAAGAGCACCGGCAAGAATTTCTGCCGCAGATGCTGAACCTCCATCAACAAGTATGACAATGTGGAGTTTGCCATCAAATACGTTATATCCTTTACTCCGATAAACCCTACCTACTCCACCTTTTTCTTCTTCACTTACGATGACCTTACCTTCTGGAAGAAACCAGCTTGCCATATCGACCGCAACCTCAAGATATCCTCCTGGATTGCCACGTACATCGATTATGAGCTTATCTGCACCTGATGTGGCAAATTCCTTAAGTGCACCTTTAAATAAGTCTGCACCTGTTGCGGGGAATCCATAAAGACTAATGACAAAAACATCTCCCATCTTCTTTGTTTCAATCGTAGGGACTTGGATAATCTCGCGCACGATGGATATTTCGATAGGCTTGTCTACTTTCTCACGCAAAATAGTAAGTTTAACTGTTTTTCCGACTTCGCCACGAATAAGGTACAAGGCCTTGTCAATTGTCATTTCTGTTGTTGTTGCACCGTCAATTCGAAATATCTTATCACCCTTCAGAACACCAGCTTTTTCTGCGGGAGAGCCTTTGAGTGGAGCAATGACGGTTACGAGTCCATCCTTCATTCCAATCTGCATTCCCACTCCACCAAAGTTACCGGATACTTCTTGTTCAAATAGCGTTTTTTCTTGGGGTGGGAGAAAGTAGGTATATGGATCACCGAGAGAATTCGCTAGTCCCGAAATCGCTCCCCAGACCTTCTCCTGATTTGAGACTGCTGCATGTTTTGTTGGAACATATCGCTCATTAATAATGTTCCAAACTTTCCAAAATTGTGCAAAGTCTGCAGGAGATTCATTTTTAGCAGTAACTTCATCTCTATTGAGAAGGCATGGTACTTCCGCCCCCTTTGTGTCTACACATGTTTTTATTTCCGTAATTGATTGAGTTGAGGATGCGGCAGCATTTGAAGGTTCAATCGTATTAAATACTCCCGTAACACTTCCATCAAAATTATTTTCAGCTTTCTTTGCGCCAAGCGTAAATCCCCCTATAAATAGTAGTATCCCAAAAAATCCAAAGAGACTAATGCGCACAGACGGATGTCTAAGTAATCGTTGCATGCCAGCTATTATTGCAGAGGGATGAAGTTGGGTCAAACGATGCTGGAAGTTTGGGATATAAATTACTTATCCGTAGCCAAAAAAATTACTCCACCGTATAATGAGAGCATAATGATATCTCGATATAAATACCATAAACTGACCTGGGTTGATATGGAGTCACCCACCAATGAAGAAGTGCGCCAAATCATGGAAGAATTTGATATCCACCCAATTGTCGCCGATGAGCTTCTTGGGCCATCATTACGACCAAAAATTGATCAATATGAGAACTTTATTTACTTGATCCTCCACTTCCCTGCCATTCGTCATTCACATCAGAGTAAATCCCAAGAGGTCGATTTTATTATTGGGAAGGAATTTCTTATCACCGTACGCTACGAACTTCTTGATCCGTTACATAAATTCTCAAAAGTATTTGAGGTAAATTCCATACTTGATAAAAGTGAAATTGGTGAGCATGCGGGATTTTTATTTTTCTATATGATTCGAAAGATTTATAACTCACTTGGGCATGAGTTACTTATTATTGGTGACACACTCAAATCAATCGAGGAGCGTATTTTTGCTGGTGAAGAGCGTAAGATGGTGAAAGAGCTTTCTATTATTCATCGGGACCTTCTTGAATTTCACCGTGCCCTGCGCATGCATCGTGGTGTTCTGCACTCCTTTGCAGATGTATCCGGTGATTTCTTTGGAAAACCTTTCGCTCACTATACTGAAAATATTATTGGCGAATATCTTAAGGTAGAGGAAATGCTTCAGGATCAAAAAGAAGTACTTGGTGATTTGCATTCGACAAATAACTCACTTCTCACAACAAAAACAAACGAGATAATGAAATTGCTTACTGCAACGACATTCATCATGCTTCCTGCGACCTTCATTGGGCAACTTTTTGGAATGAGAACTGAGAATACTCCCCTCATCGGACATCCCCATGATTTTTACATTGTACTTTCAATTATGGTGCTCGTTGCATTGACGACATTTATCGTATTTAAAATAAAGAAATGGCTCTAATTTAGCATATGATGCTTCGACTTTATAATACCGCAACACGCACCCTAGAAGATTTTATACCACAAAATCCGCCCACGGTAACAATGTATAATTGTGGTCCAACCGTCTACAATTACGCACACATTGGTAATCTTCGCGCGTATGTTTTTGCAGATGTATTACGTCGTACGCTTGAACAGAATGGATATCAAGTCAATCAGATCATAAATATCACTGATGTTGGACATCTCATTTCTGATGCTGATGAGGGTGAGGATAAGATGGTCATTGGTGCAACGCGTGAAGGAAAAAGCGTGGAAGAAATTATCACAAAATACACTGATGCGTTTTATGCTGATCTTGAAGCACTCAGCATTGAAGCAGCACAAGATAAAGGGCTGGAGAGTCATTTTCCCCGTGCAACACATCATATTTCCGAACAAATTGCACTTATTAATACGCTTGATGAAGAAGGTTATACATACACAACCTCGGATGGTATTTATTTTGATACCAGTAAATTTCCTCGCTATCCCAACTTCGCAAAACTCGATATCAAAGGTATGCAGGCGGGTATGCGTGTTGATATGGGTGAGAAAAAACACGTAACCGATTTTGCGCTGTGGAAATTTTCTCCGTCTGATGGAGTGATTCGTGAGCAGGAGTGGAACTCCCCGCTCGGTATCATTCGGAAGGGCTTCCCTGGCTGGCACATTGAATGCTCTGCAATGGCGATGAAGTACCTCGGTGAAACAATCGATATTCATACCGGAGGCGTTGACCATATCCCCGTCCATCACACGAATGAGATCGCGCAAAGTGAATGCGCAACAGGAAAACCATTTGCGCGATATTGGATGCACTCAGCATTTATGAACGTCGATGGACAGAAGATGTCAAAGTCCCTTGGGAATACTTTTACACTTGCTAATCTAAGAGAGCATGGTATTTCCCCAGAAGCATTTCGATATTGGCTCCTAACGGCAAGTTACCGAACACAGGTAAATTTTACCTGGGAAGCAGTGAAGGGTGCCCAGCAAGGACTATCAAAATTAACAAAAATAATTTCAAGCTCGCCAGAAAGCACCGACATAGATCAAGATAATCTGGAAAAATTTAAAGCAATTCTTAATAATGATCTTGATACCCCGAACGCAGTAGCCTTTTTGCAGGAATATACAAAGCACAATAAAGAATCGCGTAATGTGAGACAGACTGCAATAGAAATGTGCAACATATTAGGAATAGATGTACTTTTCCGCAGACCAATAGATAATTTCCTATTTCCTGAATTTGTTCAAAGCCTTATGAGTGATCGAAAGCAAGCTCGTGATACAAGAAACTGGGCAGAATCAGACCGTCTTCGTGATGAAATAAAGAGGCTCGGTTATGAGGTTAAGGATACTCCCGAAGGACAAAAACTTGAACATATTGAGGTTGCAAAATAACGTAGTGCCATTCTTGACATACTAATACTTCTGTCTCTTATACACA
>DIZR01000074.1:0-502 GCA_002429425.1 Patescibacteria group bacterium UBA6023 | reverse complement strand
CATTCTTGACATACTAATACTTAGTATGCTAACATTCGCACCATTATGCAAAAAGAAACCACCGATCTTGATTGGTCGAAAAGTTTTATGTACTCTCTGCACCAGACATACTTTCTTGTGCAAAAGCGTCTCGAACAAAAACTTAGTCATACAAAAGGAATAACTTTCTCTCAATTTCTTATTCTTATGGGCTTACACTGCAAAGCACATTCATCACAAAGTGTAATTGCGGATTTTCTCTATCTTACTGAGGCAACTGTCTCAAGGCATATTTCGGTACTTGAAAAAGAAAAATATCTTACACGAAAAGAGGTGTTAGGAAATCGTCGAAAGCATATCCTCATGATGACTCCGCGTGGAAGTAAGGAGTTTGCACGAGCACATGCACTTATCGAAAGAGAGCTTAAAGATATTTTTGAAGATATTCCTGCGAAAGATCGTCTGTTGATTGCGAAGAATTTCAATCGGGTTATTCTCAGATTGCATCAAAAAATAGTAATTA
>DIZR01000017.1:2570-3744 GCA_002429425.1 Patescibacteria group bacterium UBA6023 | reverse complement strand
ACCGAAATATGCATTGAGCAAAAAGACGATAAGTACCATCACAAACGTGAGTCGCATAATGAAAATGCTGAAATCCCGGAGTCCACGATCAAAATTTGTTTCTTCCTCATTTGCAGAAAGTCGCTCAGCAATCTTGCCAAATTCCGACTGTACCCCCGTTTGCACAATTTCCGCGACAGCATATCCTGTTACAACCGACGTACCCATAAACACGGCGGTTTCATCCGAAAGTTTTAGCGGTGCACGTTCTTCCGATGGAGCCAGTTGCGTTACATGCTTTTCAACAGGGAAAGATTCACCGGTAAGTGCCGATTGATTCACAAAAAAATCGTCCGCAGAAAGAATGATGGAATCAGCAGGAATAACATCTCCCGCAGAAAGCTCAATGATGTCTCCCGGAACAAGTGAGTGGAACGAAACCTCTTGTTTATGCCCATCGCGAAATACTGTTGCGGTGGATGCAACCTGCGCAATTAATTTTTCGGCAACTTTTTCCGATTTATGACTATTAAAAAAATCAAGTACGGTCGATACAAACACCATCACCAAAATAATACTTGCATTCACGCGTTGTCCCAAAAAAAATGAAACAGTTGCGGCACCGATGAGGAGGAGGAGGAGCGGGCTGTTAAATTTCTTAATGAAGGCGATAATTGGACGTAGGCGTTTGCGGTGATAAATCGTATTCTCACCATATTTTGCGAGACGCGTCACAACCTCACTGGAGGTAAGCCCCGCAATAGTATCAGGCTGTGTCAATTCAATCATATGAGTAAAAGTATAACATATTCTCAATATGAAACTGAATATGCCTACACCTCATCACTCAGTGATATTTAGAAGTAGTATATAATCTATTCATGTTCAACGGGCTCAAAAAATTACGCGCAAAAAAAGTCAGGCATCTTGTTTTCCCTCTCAGTATATTATTACTGTTCGCCATTTTTCTTTGGACAGGAAAAATGAGCGATGCATTACACGCAACATACCAGGAGGAAATCTCTACGCAAATACTTGACCGCAATGGTGCGTTATTGCAAATTTTACCAAATCAAAAAGGTCAGTACATGACAGAGGGAACGAGCTCACCACGTACCCGCGAACTTACCATCCAGAAGGAAGACAAATATTTTTATTATCATCTGGGAATAAATCCATTTAGCATCATACGGAG
>DIZR01000017.1:590-2435 GCA_002429425.1 Patescibacteria group bacterium UBA6023 | reverse complement strand
CAATTGGTCAAAAATTTACTTGGGCATGAAAATAATCGTACGATTCAAAATAAATTGATTGAGATGCTTTACGCAAGCGCGCTCGAACTCCACACACCAAAAAATGAGATTCTCGCGATGTATCTCAGTAGTGCATATTTCGGAAAACAAATGGAAGGTATCGAAGGTGGGGCACGATATTATTTCGGAAAAAGAACAACAGAGCTCACGGATGGTGAAATTGTTCGACTACTTGCACTACTCAGCGCTCCGTCGTTTGAACCGGGAAGTGCGGGGAATACACTACGCGCCACAAACTTGGGAAAACGCCTTGGAGTGACGGAAATTCCCACATATGTAAATGTCCCAAAATCAATTCGGGAAATTAAGAAAGATCCGGCAATGTTTGAACTCACTCCTCTTTATTCACCGGAAGATTGTGTCCACACCTGCATACTTTCGATTGACCGAGAAGTAACGGCAAAGATTCGTGAGATCGTGCGCGATCGACTTAGCACAAAACAGTTTAATAGTGTCGGAAATGCTGCGGTTGCAGTGATTAAACTTGGGGAGAATCGAGAATCAAATACATTACTTGCACTCGTGGGTTCCCCCGATCCATACGGTAATAGTAATGGAAATCAAATAAATATGGCGCTTGCCTCGAGACCAATCGGCTCAACATGGAAACCATTTATTTACGGAAAAGCGATTGAAAAAGGCGCGCGTCCATATTCTCTTATTGATGACATGGAATATCGTTACGAGATTGGCACGGGATACGCATTTTATCCCAAAAATTACGATGGTATCTATCGCGGAGATGTCACACTGAACTATGCACTTTCCAATAGTCTCAATGTTCCCGCTGTACGAGCGCTCCAATTCGATGGAATTGATCCATTTGGCGTGTTCATGCAGGATAAGCTTGGATTTATCCCGCGCCAATCGCTTGATACGTATCAACTTTCTATTGCACTTGGCGGACTCGAAATGAACACACTCTTGCTTGCAAACTATTTCACCGTGTTCCCGCGGAATGGAATACTCGCACCGATCGAATTGAATAAAGGAAAAAAAATGGAAATCCCCATGTCGATGATGATAAGTGAGCCCAAACACATATTCAATGGAACCACGACACAACTCTTAAACAAAATGCTTTCCGACCGATTGATGGGTGTTGAGCAATTTGGGCTCGAAAGCAATTTGAATCTCCCCTTCAAAGCGTATGCGATAAAGACTGGAACTTCATACGACTATCACGATAGTTGGACGATAGGATATACGCCTGATATGGTCGTCGTCGTATGGATTGGCAACAGCGACAACAAACCAATGGATCTACTTACTGGCTCACGAGGTGCAGGAAAGATCTGGCATGATGTGATGACACTACTCCAGGCACGCGGAGATATTGTTCCACGTGCCTTTGACACGACCGCAATCGTTCCCGTAGAAACCAAAGAAGGACAATCGTTTGGACTTCGCAGTGACGATGTCGAATATTCTCGTCTCATTATGAAGGATAGCGACACCATCCTTGAACCACACAATCAAGATATACTCATGTATCAAAGAGGTATGAGCGTGCCACTGCGCGCAACGAAGTCACTCGTGTGGAAAGTGAATGGAAAAACGATCGGCGAAGGCGAGAAAGTTTTTTGGTCTCTAACAGCACCCGGCGAATACACCATCGAAGCATCCGAAAAGAGCGGAGCAAAGGTTGCAACCCTCCGCGTGCATGTGATTCAATAACTCACGAATTGTGTCGACGGAGCCACTTGGTAGTCGGAGTACTAAGTGAGAAAAATTATTTACCGAAAAGGTGATAAAGTGTTTCCCCGTCACTGAGGTATTCTAAAC
>DIZR01000017.1:0-521 GCA_002429425.1 Patescibacteria group bacterium UBA6023 | reverse complement strand
CTGTCACTGAGGTATTCTAAACATTCTTTTTTAAATTCCTGATGTTTCTGATTAATTTCACGTGACATATTTGCCGGAGACATTTCCCCCTCTGCAAAAGCAAGTACGTAGGCTTGTTGATCAATGAAAAATAGTGTGCACATTTCTTCTGTAACCCCTTCTTTCCTTAGCGTTTCGCACGCTTCCGCCCTTCGTACGCCTTCAATTTCCGCACACCAATTCTTCCACGTATCAATCTTTCCTTCTTTTACTTTCAGTAAAACAGTTTTCTTGTTCATAAAATAATTATAGTAAAAAATATGAAGGCCGTCATTAGATGGATTAATTCACTTTTACTTACTTCTCGAATTACTCCCGATATCTTCAAATCGTTTTATCGAAAGGTCTAAATATTTCTTTTCCAAATCCACGCCGATAAATCTACTTTTGTTCAAATGTGTAGCGATTCCTATTTTCGTTTCTTATCGATCCGTTATAACCACTACTCTTCTTGTGCATGTGATTCAATAAAGCACTCGGAC
>DIZR01000097.1:3541-3754 GCA_002429425.1 Patescibacteria group bacterium UBA6023 | reverse complement strand
AATTAACAATAATTTTATGGACGCATTAATCGCATTTGGCGTGAACTGGAAGTTACTCCTTATACAAGGGGTTAATTTTACTTTACTCCTTCTTGTTCTCTACAAATTTCTCTACAAACCTCTTTTTGCGATGCTCGAAAAGCGCCAAGGTATCATTATGAAAGGACTCGCGGATGCGGACGCAGCTTCGCTGGAAAAAGAACGTATCGTCGG
>DIZR01000097.1:0-3447 GCA_002429425.1 Patescibacteria group bacterium UBA6023 | reverse complement strand
GAAAGGACTTGCGGATGCGGATGCAGCTTCGTTGGAAAAAGAACGTATCGTCGGTGAGACGGAGGGAATCCTTCGTTCTGCACGTGAGGAGGGAGGAAAAATAGTTGACACACTGCACAAACGAGGTGTTGAAGAGGAACGTAAGCTCGTGCGCGATGCAAATGAAAAGAGCAACGCATTACTCGCTGCTGCAAAATTAAAAGCGAACGAAGAACGCGAGCATATCCTTCGTGAAAGCGAGGGTGAGGTCGCGCGCATGGCGATACTCGCAGCAGAGAATATTTTACGAAATAACGGGGTGAAAGCCTAATTGTATGCGCGCGTCATGGTATGCAAAGGCGATATATGATCTCGTGGAAACGGGAGTAATGTCCGAAGAGAAATCCATCGAGCACGTTGTTGGTGTTGTGCGCATGAATGGTCATGAGTACATGTTGCCGAAAATAGTGCGTGCGATTGAACGTATTGCACAGAAAAGGGAGAAACACGAAACAATAGAAGTTATCACCGCAAATGAATTACCGCAAGAAGAAGTGTCGGCCCTATTGCGTAAAGAGCAATTTGCAAGGATACTGTCACCATTACACAAGCGAGTCGTACGAAAAGTAGATGAAACACTCATCGGTGGGACAATCGTAAAGACCGATTCAGTCCGTATCGACATGAGCTACAAAAGCGCACTTCGAGAAATTTATCAGAATATGACCAACACGTTATAAATCAAATTGAACATCATGGAACACTTTATTGAAAAATTGAAGAAACAGATTGTCGATTTTGCACCAAAAGAACGCTCTGAAAAGATTGGCGTTGTGCTTTCGACCGCAGATGGAATTGCCGAGGTTGACGGGCTCGATGATATCATGATGAGTGAAATGGTCATGTTCGATACGGCGGAGGGTGCATCCCTTGAACAGAGCCTCGGAGGTGGTGGTCAATTGCTTGGCATGGTACTCAACCTTGAAGAGGATGCGGTGAAGGTAGTTATCCTTGGCGATGCAACGAAGGTGAAGCAAGGAATGATCGTTAAAGCGACGGGAAATATACTTTCGATTCCAGTTGGGGAGGAGCTTATCGGACGTGTGGTGAATCCACTCGGTGAAGTTATTGATGGTGGACTTCCACTCAAGGTGACAAAAAGAAATCCAATCGAACGCAAAGCATACGGTGTCATCGAACGAAAGTCCGTTTCGACGCCGCTCCATACCGGCATCAAGGCAATTGATGGAATGGTGCCAATTGGTCGTGGCCAGCGCGAGCTTATTATCGGTGATCGTCAGACAGGAAAGACCGTTGTCGCGATTGACACCATCATCAATCAGATGAATGAACCACTCGAAAACCGTCCCATCTGCATCTATGTGGCAATTGGTCAAAAAGATTCAAAGATCGCTCGCCTTGTACAGCAACTCAAAGATACGGGTGCAATGGAATACACCATCGTGGTTTCCGCCTCAGTCTCTTCTTCGGCCGCACTGCAATTTCTCGCACCATACGCAGGAGCCGCAATCGGAGAATACTTCATGGATAAAGGTATGGATGCACTCGTGATCTATGACGATCTTTCGAAACATGCCGTTGCGTATCGCCAGATGTCGCTCTTGCTCCGTCGTCCACCTGGTCGCGAGGCGTATCCGGGGGATATTTTTTATCTTCACTCACGTCTTCTTGAGCGTGCGGCGCGTCTTTCTGATAGCATGGGAGGAGGATCACTCACTGCATTACCAATCATTGAAACACAGGAAGGTGATGTGTCCGCATATATTCCGACGAACGTGATTTCGATTACTGATGGTCAGATCTATCTCGAGACCGATCTTTTCAATAAGGGAATTCGTCCCGCTATTAATGTGGGTGTTTCCGTCTCTCGCGTTGGTTCCTCCGCTCAAACAAAGGCAATGAAAAAAGTTGCAGGAAAGCTTCGCCTTGAACTTGCACAGTTTCGTGAACTCGAAGCCTTCGTACAATTCTCCTCTGACCTCGACGAGGAAACAAAAAATCGTATTGAAAAAGGAAAGCTTATGGTGGAGATATTAAAGCAGGATAAACATGTTCCACTCCCATTCGAGAAGGAAGTGGTAATTATTTTCCTTGCAGGCGCAGGAGTATTTAATGATGCAGACAAGACACGTATCGCCGAACTTGAAAGCCGATTCTTTGCGATGGTGGAAACACAATATGGAGATGTGCTTAAAACGATCGCGGATTCAAAGGATCTTTCCGATGCATCACAAGCAGTACTTAAAGATGCTGCAAAAGCATTTATCGAAGGGAATAATGAATTGTTCACGACAAAATAATCATGTCTCTTAAATCTGTAAAAAGTAAAATAAAGTCAATCGACAAAACCCGCCAGGTGACGAGGGCGATGGAGGCTGTTTCTGCGGTGAAGATGCGCAAGAGTCAGGCGAGCGCTATTCGCGTGCGTCCATATGCGCTTTCTGCACTCAAAATACTTCGCAGTATTTCCGGCTCTGTCGAAGCATCGAATCATCCACTTACAAAGGCGAGACCGATTATAAAAACCTGCCTGATTATCGTTTCGGGTGACAAGGGGCTTGCAGGTAGTTATGGCTCGACACTTTTAAAGCAGGTGTATAAATTCATGGATGAGAAAAGTCTCACGACAAAAAATACCGGCATCATTGCGGTTGGAAAAAAGGCTTACGAGCATTTCAAAAAGCGTGACTGGGAAATTCTTGCACATCACGAAAAATGGAGTGATCAAATCGATTTCGCGAAAGTAGAACCACTCGCGAAAGAAGTGAAGGCACTTTTTGAAGATGGTCGTTATGACCAAGTATTTATTATCTACACCAATTTCATCTCAACAATTGAACAAAAGGTGTACGCACGACAACTTCTCCCTGTTACATTCAAGGGCGTTGAAGATGTGGTGCGCGGTATCACTCCGGAAAAAGGAAAGTATGCAACAGTAGGAAAAGATTTTGATGCAAAAGATCCTGTGCGTGAATACAACTTCGAGCCGAGTACTGAGTCGGTACTTCAAGAACTTATCCCAACACTCTTTAATGTACAAATCTATCATTCCGTACTCGAATCAAACGCATCAGAACATTCTGCGCGAATGATTGCGATGAAGAATGCTTCCGACAACGCAAAAGAGATATCACGTGGCTTGAAACTTCATTTTAATAAAGTCCGTCAAGCGGCGATCACGAGAGAGGTTTCAGAGATTGTTGCGGGAATGGAATCGATGAAAGTCGTTGATGCATAATTAATCATAATATAAAAAAGTATGGCTATAATTTCAAAAGAAGATGTTATTGATGCGATAGATGATGTAAGTGAGAGTAGACTCGAAATGCTGAGCGATCTTTGGCAGTCACTGCTTGATGAGGATGGACGCGATCCGCGTCATCTCGTGAAGCACAGCTATGAGTGTGCAAAGATGCTGTATGATGCGAAAGCATATCAAGATACGCT
>DIZR01000024.1:4128-6010 GCA_002429425.1 Patescibacteria group bacterium UBA6023 | reverse complement strand
TCCACATATCCACAGGCGTAATTAGTATAATTAGTATTTATATATAGATATATGAAAGTAGAGTGTGTAAAACTAAATCTTAAAGATGCATTACTTACGGCAGAACGTTTCACTGGTAAGCAACTCTCGCTACCCGTGCTACGTTATGTACTTTTTATTGCAAGTGAAAAAATGTTAAAAATTCGTGCAACCAATCTTGATCTTGGTATTGAGATTGAAATACCTGCGCGTGTTGAAAAAGAAGGTGTGATTGCTATTCCTGCAGATACATTGGGAAATTTTCTTTCAAATCTTCCACATGAAAAAAATGTCACCATCGAACAAGTTGGAGAGCATCTTACTATCTCAGGCGCGTCCTACTCCACACTTATCAAAGGATTCGGCTATGAGGACTTCCCAACGCTTCCATTCGTCACTCGAGGGGTTGAGCTCGAAATGGATTCAAAAACGCTCCTAGGGGCATTTCGCGCGACGCAATACGCAGTCGCAACGACAGATATTAAACCCGAATTCGCAAGTATTTATTGTTACACTGACGAACAAACATTAGTGATGGTTGCAACCGACTCATCCCGACTAGCAGAGAAACGTATTCCACTTAAAAAAATGCCGGAACAGTTTTCTCTGCTTATTCCTGGAAAAAATGTGATAGAAATAGTACGTGCACTAGAAAATATTGATGGAGTGGTAAAAATATTTGCCACAAAAAATCAAATTTCTTTCCACACTGAACACATGCACATTACCTCGAGACTTATTGATGGAATGTTTCCTGACTATAAACAAATTATTCCAAAACAATTTCTTACTGAGGCTATTGTGCTCCGACAAGATATTATTGACCGATTAAAACTCACCACGGTATTTTCAGGAAAACTTCAACAAGTACGTCTTAAAATATACCCTAACGATAAGCTTTTTGAGGTCGAATCGCGAAATGATGATATTGGTGAGACTACACACCAAATTGATGCAACACTGAAAGGTGATGATGTTGAATTCCTTTTAAATCAACGTTTTTTAATGGATGTATTCACGTATATCACCACGGATAGCGTGTCACTCTCTGCAAGCGGAAATGCACGACCACTGATGATCAAAGGAGTCGGTGAGCACTCTTTCACATATCTTGTTATGCCAATGAAGGGTTAAAAATATGCAGCTTTCCAATATTGCACAATTTTTAGAAATTTATAAAAAGAAATTAGCACTCGAAGATGATAAACGAGGATCACTTATTAAAATAATTTCAGAAGAGACAGGAATTATTTTGAGTGAAAAAGTGATTGTTATCACTAAGGGGGTAATAGTGCTCAAAGTTGCCCATGTGGTGAAAAATGAAGTTTTTTTGCATAAATTACCGATACTCAAAAAAATAAAAGAAAGTGGACAAACAAACATTCACGATATTCAGTAATTTATTGAACAGTGAAGGTAATCATTTGTTCCGTTTTATTTCCCACATTGTCGTACGCAGTAACGCGAAGCTCATTTTCATTTTTTATAACAGGGAGATCATTTGGAACAAAAGAAAATATATATGGCATTGAATTTACTGTACCAAGATAAGAACCATTCACTGAAAAATCAACACGGTTAATTGGGTATGTACTGGTAATTTGTGTTTCAATGATCATTTTTTCTGCACGAGTGTAGGTTGTTGTTGCGGTAGGACTAAGAATATTTACCACAGGGGCAAACTCAGGTTTGTGAAGATCATCAAAACTGCTCGGTATTTGTGTAAAGGCTTTTGTGGGAATTCCATTTGCACTAATCCAGCGTTGTGCGGGTATTTCCCACAAGAGGAATTGAGGATCATTGTACGGATTTACCGGAGGGGGACCAGTAGGATCATTTTTGTTTATCCAATATAAAATATCAT
>DIZR01000024.1:0-4037 GCA_002429425.1 Patescibacteria group bacterium UBA6023 | reverse complement strand
ATCCAATATAAAATATCATGAGGATTTGGTGTCACTCGCTCTTCAATAGAGTCTGCTGGAGTAAATACGGTAGCAAGTTTTCCTGATACTTTGTCAACTTTATATACATCACCACCATACCAGATTCCTCGCAACGCAGGTTTTAGTGTTGGTGATATTGGTTGTGGAACAGGGAATTGTTCTTCAGGGAAATGTGAAAATGCTTCTGAAAAAAACGCATTCCATAAGGGTGCAATAATAAATCCGGCAACTTTCTTTTTCATTGCACTATCGTCATTATTTCCCGCCCACGCACCAACAACAAGTGTTGGAGTGTAGCCGATAATCCATGCATCACGATAGTTGTTTGTTGTTCCAGTCTTTACTGCGACTGCATGGTCGGGGAAATGAAGATATGAGTCCGCACCGAACGCCGGAGTGCGTGCAGTGTTGTCGGATAACACGTCAGACATTCTCCGTGCAATCTCCGGGTCGATTACTTGTGTGGAGCTTGAGGCAAATTCCTGGAGCACATTCCCTTGGGTATCTTCGACGCGAAGTATTCCTGTGTACGGAAGTCTTTTCCCATCATTTGCAAATACTCCATATGCACTTGTCATTTCAAGGAGTGATACCTCACCACCTCCAAGTACTAACGTCAGTCCATAGCGCGATTTATTTCCGAGTGAGGTGATTCCCATTCGTTCTGCAAAATCAATTGCATGATCAAGTCCAACAAGATATAGCATTTTTACTGCCGGAACATTTACTGATTGTGCGAGTGCGTTTCGTACGGATATTGGACCAGTGTATTGATGATCATAATTTTCTGGCATGTAACAAATAGATTTACTGGAAGCGCTATTGAGTGGATTTCCATCTGCATCACACCGTGTCGAAAATTGAGTTCGAACATTAAAAAGTACTGTATCAGGAGTATATCCATCTTCGAATCCCGCACCATACACGAATGGTTTAAACGCAGAACCAGGTTGTCTTTTTGCGAGTGCCGTATTGAAGTTTCCTTCATTTGCGATATCAAAATAATCTCGAGAACCAACCATAGTCAGTATCTGACCTGTTTTTGGATCAATCGCAACAAGTGCAGCATTTTTTGCATTAAATTTTTTCTCATTCTCAGTCGCATATTTTTTTACAATTTGCTCTGCTTTTGATTGTAAATCAAGGTCGATTGTCGTGATAACGCGAAGTCCACCTTCATTTAATTTTTCTTCTCCATAAATTTCTGCAAGTTTTTCTTTTACGAACATAACAAAATGCGGTGCACGGATACCCTTTTCTTGCGACGGAATAAATTTTACTTTTTCGAGCATTGCGGCGGAATACTCTTCTTGGGTGATTGAGCCGAGTCCGCTCATTCTTTTAAGCACAAGATTTTTTCTGTTTTCAAGTAATGCAAAATTATTTCCGTAAGGAGAGTAACGTGTTGGAGATTGGGGTAACGCAGCAAGATACGCTGCTTCGGCAAGTGTAATGTCACTCGCGTGTTTTCCGAAGAATGACATACTTGCTTCTTCAATTCCATAAATATTTCCTCCATACGGAGCCTCATTTAAATATAAAGTAAGAATTTGTTCCTTATTCATTTCACGCTCAAGCTTGATTGCGAGAATCCATTCTTTGAGCTTTCTCGTTACTGTTTTCTCATTTGAAAGCAGTGCGTTTTTGATAACTTGTTGAGTGATCGTTGAACCACCCTGACTATATTCTCCTGATCGCAAATTTACCCACATTGCACGAAGAATCGCCGTTGGTTTAATTCCAAAGTGTTGATAGAATTGATCATCTTCGATTGCGACGGTTGCGTTTTTAACGTATGGACTTATTGCATCGAAAGGAACTACGGTGCGACGGACGTCTTTGTGCACATCATATAGAAGGATTTTTCCTGTACGGTCGTAGAGTTTTGTTGATTCCGATACTTTCCGTGTTTCAAGAAGACTAAAATCCGGTATTTTTATGGTTGTTGCCCAAACCAAAAAAGCGCTCAGGAGAAAAATACTTCCAATTAACATTGTAATAATGGCGATTTGTAACCAATATCGGAAGCCTTGCCCTTTCCTCGCTCGTTTATTCATGGTGCTATAGTACATAGTCTAACACAAAAAACAAATAGGATTCCTGTGTTTGGTGTATTTCTTCGTTGCTCGCTCGTTTACTTCTGCGCAGTAGGCCACGATAAATCTAGGGCATCGCGGTTTTCAACCAATCGCTTCGTTCTTGGGAAAATCGGTGAAGTACTACAGCTTAGTTGTAAGCCTTACTTGCGCCTTGAACTACACTCAAACACAGAAATCCTAATAATAAAAGACAAAGAAATACGCATATGTTAGGATTTGTCTAATGGAAATAAAGAAAGATATAAGTGTGATTGAATCACAGATTGACGATATCCTCACTCGAGGTGTCGGGACATTTGTTGACCCCGATGGAACATTTCGCAAAAAACTCGTTGCGAAAGCAAGCGGAACGCACAAGGAAGATATTGTTATCAAGTTCGGCGTTGATCCTACGCGCCCCGATATTCATTTGGGTCATGCGGTCATACTGCGTAAATTACGCCAATTACAAGATTTGGGATGTAAGGTGATTTTTCTTATTGGCGATTTTACTGCGCAGATTGGTGATCCAACAGGGAGAAGTAAAGTTCGCCCCGAAGTCGAGCAGAGTGTCATTGAGGTAAACATGAAAACATACCTTGATCAAGTGGGGAAAATACTCTCCTTGGAACCAACTGTTTTTTCTTGGATTCGGAATTCTGATTGGTTTACTTCGATTACCGATCTCAATCTCCCTGATGATTATAAAGCAGGAATGGACATCACTCCAGCGGGTACAAATGAGCCTATGCATATTGATTTTGCGCCAAATACTTTTATGGCAAAAACGATTGCTTTCCAAGAGTCACGAATGCAAAAACAGATTGGTGGAGGTGAGATCGTCGTGGTAACAATGCGGAGTTTACTGTGGGGATTGAAACACATTACTCTTGCGCAACTTGCTGAGCGTGACATGTTTCAACACCGCATTACAAGTGGAGAAAGTTTGTTCATGCACGAAATGCTCTATCCAATATTTCAGGGAATCGATTCCGATGTCCTTGCACAAATTTATGGCATGTGTGATCTCGAGGTCGGAGGTACTGATCAGACATTCAACATGCTTATGGGGCGTCGCATTATGGAAGTGAATAAACGGAAACCCCAGGCAGTGCTGTCGTTCGAACTCCTTGTCGGACTTGATGGAAAAGAAAAGATGTCGAAGTCGCTCGACAATTATGTGGGGATTACGGATACACCCAATGATATGTTTGGAAAAATTATGTCCATTCCTGACACCGTGCTTTCGAACTACTACATGCTCTGCACTTTCACGCCCATGGATGCAGTGAAACAACTCGTAAAAGATGTTGAGAAGGGAACAAAACATCCAAAAGAAGCAAAGATGGATCTTGCTCAGCAGATTACTGAGATATATCATGGAAGAAAAGAAGCGGAAAGTGCACGTGAATCATTTGTAAACACGTTCCAGAAAAAAGAAATTCCCGATGATGTTGCATTGGTGCATGTATCAAAGGGAACACTCCTTGTTGATGCATTGCTCGCAGAAAAAATAGTGGAATCAAAAACTGATTTTCGACGCTTGCTCGATAATGGGGCAATTCGTAAGAATGGAGAAGAAAAACTCACCGACCCTCAAACTACAATCAATGAGCATATTGTATTGAAGATTGGTAAACATCGTTTCATCGCATTTGATATCAAAAAATAAATAATAAAAAACTCGCTTCATTTGAAGCGAGTTTTTTATTATTATATTTCCTCAACGAAATCATCATCATCCTCATCAACAACCGCAAGGATGTCGCTATCAAGCGCAGCCTCTTTTGGGTCATCAAGAAAATCGTCACTCTCTACGGCATTCGGATCAAAATCCGTATCGCCTGTGAGATCGTCAGCAGGGAGTACTCCTCCAAGAAAATCATCGGTCATAGTGGAACTATGTATTACGTTAATATCTGTCTCTTATACACATCT
>DIZR01000092.1:28949-29885 GCA_002429425.1 Patescibacteria group bacterium UBA6023 | reverse complement strand
CACGTGGAACGTGTAAATCGTACTCTCCAGGAAGAGTGCTTGGACAAAGGAATACGGACGCCTTGTGCATTCAAATCGGGCGCTCAAAAAATATCTTCCGTATCACAACGCGAAGCGACTGCATTTAGGGTTTTCTTTGCGCGCGCAATAGGAGTTATTCACAAAGTGATTTCAATCTATTGAAGCATTACGACAATATTATGCTTTGATGTATTGAGAAAGTTATCTCTATAAGCCCTCTCGGTCATACGAGAGAGTTCCTTGAAAAATATAGCTGAAATATTATTTGGTTCGATGCATGGGTGGAGTACTTTTTTCGACCTTTAAAAAACCTAGTATTTAGGTACCTTAGTTGGTCTTACTTGAATGTGCCCCCGCTAGGAATCGGACCTAGATCTAGAGCTTAGAAGGCTCTCATTCTATCCATTGAACTACGGAGACTATGTATGAACATTCACAGCTTACTCTATATTTTCACAAAAAAAAAGAAGAGAAAAAACTAAGCCACCGAAAAGATCGGTGGCTTGTATTGAACGCGATGTGACCCTGCCTTGGGCCCGACGTTTTTAAGGCGTCTCTCCCCTTTTACGGAGAGGCTAAAAAAGCTGCTGCTCCATCGCGATTAGGGTGAACGATGTTCGCACAACCAAATCGCAAGAGAATAGTAACTTAAAGGTAAGTATATTATATCAAATTGCTATTAATTTGTCAAGCTTTTGTGCAATTCATGCACAGGCACATTTAGTACGTTATAATCAACATGTTCCATGGAGAAAGAAATGATATTAAAAATGGACAGAGATTTATGGCTATAACAAAACGCATTGAATGCATTGTGTCGGGACGGGTACAGATGGTGATGTATCGTGATTTTGCGACTCGGAGTGCAAAGCGACTCGGAGTGCGAGGTTCCGTGCGGAACGAAAAAGATGGAAC
>DIZR01000092.1:28617-28801 GCA_002429425.1 Patescibacteria group bacterium UBA6023 | reverse complement strand
CAAATACTGCATGAATACATTGCACGCTTACACAAGGGGTCTATTTTTGCGCACGTTCAAGATGTGCGTGTCACATGGGGCGACCCCACGGGCGAGTTTTCAGTTTTTACGATATGCTACTAGCATGAGTGCGCTTTTTTCTAAAAAATTATTCAGTACCGAAATAACCCGTAGCACCTCATTG
>DIZR01000092.1:25506-28516 GCA_002429425.1 Patescibacteria group bacterium UBA6023 | reverse complement strand
AACCCGTAGCACCTCATTGAATTAAATTATATGAATGAACAAAAAGTAAAAATTCCAACCATCATAACTATTTTTGGGGTTGCAGGAGATTTGAGCCAGCGTAAGTTATTTCCCGCACTCATTGATCTATATAACAAAGGGATGCTTGCAGACCAATTTCGCATTATCGGGGTGGGGAGAAGGGGATGGTCCGACGATGATTTACGAGATTTTATTCGCAAGGCGATTGAGCGGAAGGGGAGTCATCATGACGAGAAAACTATCAGTCAGTTTCTTTTGTTATGTTCATACGCAAAGGGTGATTTTGGAGATGAACATATGTATGAAAATGTTGCAAAAAATATCACTTCAATCGATAAGGAATTTGGTCTTTGCACAAACAAACTTTTCTATCTTGCAGTATCACCTGATTTCTATGAAGTGATCCTTCGACAAATTGCTGGAGCGGGGCTTGGGGAGTTATGCGATGGAACAGATGGGTGGACACGCATTCTCATCGAGAAACCTTTTGGAAAAGACCTTGCTACTGCCGAAGCATTGGAGCGCCTACTTTCGGAGCTTTTTAAAGAAGAGCAAATATTTCGTATCGACCATTATCTTGGAAAAGAAACTATTCAAAACATATTGTCATTTCGCTTTTCAAACTTATTGTATGAAACACAGTGGAATAATAAATACATTGAGATGGTGCATCTGCGACTCGACGAGTCACTTGGAGTTGAAGACCGTGCAAAATTCTATGATGGTGTTGGAGCACTCCGTGATGTTGGACAGAATCATTTGTTGCAGATGCTTGCATTTGTTGCAATGGAAAATCCCGGTGGCTTAAGTGCAAATGAGATACGTGAACGACGCGAAGAAGTGCTCCGCGCAATTGTTCCATTTGATAAACATGCCCTTGTACACAATACTCTCCGTGCACAATATGAGGGATATCAAAATGCAAAAGATGTACTTCCTGAATCGAAAACTGAAACATATTTTCTTTTGAAAGTATTTCTCGACAATGCACGTTGGCGTGGAGTCCCATTCTACATGGAGAGTGGTAAGAAACTTACGGCGTCGCGTACGGATATTACGATTTATTTTAAGGATGTTGTTCCGTGTCTCTGTCCTTCAGTAAATCATGTGCGACACCAAAATGTGTTACGTTTTCGTATTCAGCCGAACGAGTCAATCGAATTACAATTTTGGGTGAAGCAACCGGGATTCCATTTTATTTTGAAACCCGCACGCCTCACGTTTGCGTATGCGGACTCACCAGATATCGCGAAGATTCCCGATGCGTATGAGCGCATTTTATATGATTGTATCCAGGGCGATCAAACGTTGTTTGTGAGCACAAAGGAAGTGGAACTTGCGTGGCGATTTATCATGCAAATTTCTGAAGGGTGGCAGTCGGCACCGCTCATCAGTTATGCTCCGGGGAGTACAGGTCCATTGGAGCGTATGCAGATATTACCAGAAAATATTATTGATTAATTTACCTTATGAAAATTGGATATATTGGACTTGGAAAAATGGGGTTACAGATGGTCGAAAGGTTGTTGGAGAAAAGGCATACTGTTGTTGCGTATAATCGTAGCCCAGAACCGACAAAAGAGGCGGAAGGGTATGGTGCAATTCCTGCATATGATTTGGATGAACTTATTGCACACCTTGAGGCGCCACGTACGCTGTGGCTCATGGTGCCACACCAAGCAGTTGATGCGGTGCTTGCCGATCTTCTCCCATTGCTTGCTTCGGGTGATACAATTATCGATGGAGGAAATTCTTTCTTTGAAGAATCAATTCGCCGACATGGAGAAATTGCTTCACATGGAATTAATTTTCTTGATGTGGGTACATCGGGTGGTCCCAGTGGTGCGCGGCATGGTGCGTGTATCATGGTGGGTGGAAAGAAAGAAGTTGCAGAGAAATATGCGACACTTTTTTCTGACCTTGCGGTCGAAAACGGATATGCATATGTTGGCGACGCGGGTGCAGGACATTTTGTAAAAATGGTACACAATGGTATTGAGTACGGCATGATGCAGGCAATCGGAGAAGGGTTTGCATTGATGAAAAAGTCTCCGTTTCATGTTCCTCTTGAGTCTGTGGCAAATCTTTATCAGCACGGGAGTGTTATTGAGTCACGTCTTATGGGGTGGTTACTCTCTGGATATCGTGCATATGGAGAAAATCTGGAAGCGATATCAGGTGAAATTGCAAATAGTGGTGAGGGTGCATGGACCGTCGCGACTGCGAGGAAATATGCTCTTTCTACTCCAGTTATTGATGACGCATTACAATTTCGTATTGATTCACAAGGAAACCCTAGCTACACCGGACAAGTTGTGTCGGTTATGCGTAATCAGTTTGGTGGTCACGAAGTAAGAAAGAAAGAATAATAGTTTTCATATGGAGTCGTCTATGCAGAAAAATAAACATATCCCACATTGTATTGGTATCATCATGGATGGCAACCGGCGGTATGCAAAAACAAAGGGACTGCCCGCGCTCGAGGGTCATCGTGCTGGATACCACAAGCTTCGCGATGTGCTCGCATGGGCGAAAGAAGCCGGTGCACGTGAGCTTATCGCGTATGCGTTTTCGACAGAGAATTGGAATAGAACAACTGAAGAAGTTGGATATTTGATGAATTTATTTCGAGAGATGATCGTTCGAATGACGGCTGAGGCGAAAGAAGAAAATATGCGCCTTATTTTCCTAGGAGAACGCGCACGGTTTTCAGAAGATATCCTGAGGGCGATTGAACATGCAGAGAAGGAAACAAAAAATTGCACAGCATTTATATTTGGCATAGGACTTTCGTATGGGGGACGTGCAGAAATTATTGATGCTATTCATCGTATCCCTGAAGAGAAACGTACGAATATTACAGAAGCAGAGTTTGGTGCATTGTTGTGGACGAAGGAAATGCATGATCCCGATCTTATTATTCGTACGAGTGGTGAAGAGCGTTTATCAAATTTTTTGCCGTGGCAAAGTGTATATAGCGAATTATATT
>DIZR01000092.1:21865-25476 GCA_002429425.1 Patescibacteria group bacterium UBA6023 | reverse complement strand
GTGCGATACGGTGTTATACGAGTTCGAGTAATTTTTTCCACGCTAGTGATAGGCAAACTGCTGTCGCGCGAATTTCTCTTCCAATACTTCCGTCTTGTTGTACGTTGAATAATCCGGGATTTTGAGCGGTATCTTGTTGAGAAAGATCTTGCAATGTGTCTGCGAGTACGAGTACTGCATCAAGTTGGTCAACAAACTCTTTTGTTCTTGTTTTTCGCACTGCGCGTCGAACAATATTTCGTAATTTGGGAGTTTTGATGATTGATGGGCATACTTCTCCAATCATTTTTCTTGCTTGTTTTTGAGAGATAGTATTGAGCGTAAATGTTTTTCCGAGTGCAGTTTTCCGAGGCAGTTTCATCACGAGTCCTTTCAAAGTTTCTCTAACTACGTTAACCTATTCAATATTATGAGTCAATTAATACCAACAATTCTTTTTGAAGATGAATTTCTGCTTGCCATAAATAAGCCTGCGGGGCTGGTGGTGCATGCTGATGGGCGAACAATCGAACCGACACTCGTTGATTGGGTGAAGGAATACTATCCCATGCTCGAAATGATAGGTGGACTGCATACTCTTGATTCAGCGCGTTACGTACCGCGATGGGGTATCGTGCACCGTCTCGATCGCGAGACTTCAGGGGTGATACTTATTGCAAAAGACGCACAAACATTTCTCGATCTCCAGCGACAATTTCTTGAGCGGAAAATAGTAAAGACCTATCATGCTATTACGTGGGGTGTGTTTGAACAAAAAGAAGGAATGATAAATTTTCCAATTGGTCGTAGTCGGAGCGATTTTCGTGAGTGGACAATTGCTCCAAATGCACGAGGTACACTCCGTCCTGCCCAAACGTTCTACCGAATATTGAGCGAACATGATGGATATTCATTTGCTGAACTTAATCCAAAGACCGGCAGGACACATCAATTGCGCGTACACTTGAAGGCAATTGGTCACCCAATTGTTTCTGATAATCGATATGCACCCGAAAAAGGAACAGCGTTGGGATTTACTCGCCTTGCATTACACGCGCAAAAAATAAAATTTCAGTATCAAGGAAAAGAAAAGGAAATTATTGCCCCATACCCCGAAGATTTTGCAAGTGCAGTACGTGACTTCGGTATTTCACAATAATTGTCAAGGTTGAACCTTGACAATTTATTACTCGGGCTCATTCGTCATCCAGTCGTTAAGATAATCTTTAAAGTCTGTTGCTTTCTCGAAGTACGCGGGGAATGCAAGTTTATTTAATATAACCGCATCGGGTCTTTCCTGTTCGGGATTTGCGTAATCAAGATAACTTGAATAATGGTATGATTTCAGAAATACTTCCGCCTTATTTCTATGTTTGATGTGATGCTCTTTCCAGTCTTTCTCGATGATTCCGATCGGGTTGAGGTGTATGTATGCGAATAGATACTTTAGGTAGTTGTCCTGTTTTGCATGTGTTCCACGAAATCTTCCTTCGAATAACCCCCCGCTCCGTTTGTGTCGTTTATTGAAATACATCGTGTATGCAGTCGAAAGTTTTTGCATAAACATACTGATACCACCTTCTGTTTGCTCATGAACAACAAGATGGAAATGATTGGGCATAAGCACGTATGCACCAATGTTCACGAGTGTCGTCTCACGTTCAATATGGAATATTTTTTCAAGAGTTGCACCCTCATGATCGCTACGATGGAGAGGGATCCCACTGTTACAAAGGAATAAAAGAGAAACAAAACGCTCATAGTCCTTTTTATCGAGAAAAATTTTACGTTTATCGGTACCACGATTATATAGATGGTAATATTCTCCGGGGGCGAATATGAATGGTCGAGGCATGAGAGTATCGTACTTGGTGGATACTATTTGTCAAGGTTCAACCTTGACAAATTTGCATCAAAACAAAGGGTATGCTAAATTGTCGTCTACATATGAATTCCGCACTACATACAAAATTCACACTCTCCCCAGTTGATATGGAGTCACGCAGAAAGCTCGAGTTTCGTGCTGGTGATACTGTCCGCGTTTGGGTTAAGGTGCTTGAAGACGCAGCAAAGAAAAAGTATCGTTTACAAGCGTTTGAAGGGATGGTGCTTGCGCGCAAGCATGGTAATGAGACAGGGGCGACGTTTACCGTCCGCAAAGTTGCAAGCAACGTTGGGGTGGAGCGTATTTTTCCATTATACTCACCAATGATCGATAGGATTGAGCTCGTGAAGCGTTCTGTGGTCCGTCGTTCAAAACTCTACTATGTTCGTGAGAAGGCGGTCCGCGATGTTCGTCGCAAGATGAAACAGACGCGTATGGGTGGAGGCTCAACAAAAGATTTTGAAAAGACTGCCGTTGCAGAAGTTGTAGAAACAGAAGTTAAGACAGAAGAATAAAAACAATAAAAAACGGGCTAACCCGTTTTTTATTACCACTTGAATATTGTCTATTCTTTCTGTATAGTGAAAAAACAAATTTATGCCCAGGTGCTGAAATTGGTAGACAGACTACCTTGAGGTGGTAGCGCCCGCAAGGGCATGGAGGTTCAAGTCCTCTCCTGGGCACCCAAAAACAAAAGAGTCGAACGCGGAAGCGTTCGACTCTTTTGTTTTATGCCCAGGAGAGGACTTGAAAGACGGAGGCCGCGAAGCCGACTTATGGAGCAACGCGGAGTAAGGCGTGGCCGAGTCGGGGTCGAGAGCTCTTATGAGCGGAGCGAATTAGTGACTCGTGACCAAGTGTCCTCTCATTAGACGCCTGCGCGTCTTGCGGGGGAGGACTTGAAAAGGCTGAATATGCCGCAACGAGTCCGTATTCGGACGAAGTGAGGTATGAAGCCTATACCGAATCTGTAAGATTCAAGACTCCTCTCCTCTGCATAAAAACAAAGAAGCCGAACGTGGAAACGCTCGGCGACTTTTGTTTTGAATACTGTGTGGGCATGGGGAGAATCGAACTCCCATGTCTTTCGACACACGCTTCTGAGACGTGCGCGGCTACCAGTTACGCCACATGCCCGACACCGCAAGTCTAGCATCAGTAGCGTGGGAAATCCAAGAAGTTGGAACATATTTTGCTGGTGAGTTTTCGATAAAATATTTCTCAAACACATGAAATTTGCATATCACACATATTTGACACATCGTCAATATTTACGATGTGCAGGTGGGTGCTAATGTAAAAAATAGAGGCTTATATAAGGAAGACTACATTTGTGGTCGAACCCATAGCTCAACGTAGTACTTTGACATGGTACCAATCGTAGTAATCGAGGTCACTCTTGTGGCCACAAGACTCGCTTGCCACGAACACTTGAAAAGGAGTAAGTCATGACGATCAAAAATTCATCATCACGTGATCTGTTTGGTTCATACAAGAAATTGTATGACGAGCGACACAATGATACACCAATGACACTTGAAGAATATCTGGAGGAGGCGCACACGAATGCGGCAATGTATCAGTCTGCACACGCAGCGATGATGCAAGCATTTGGCAAGCCCATCATGATCGATACTCGTAAGGACCCCCGTCTCGGGAGAATCTATGATAATCGCACAATTCAAACGTTTGAATCATTCGAAGGTAAATTCTTCGGTATGTATGACGTCATTGCAAAGCTCTATTC
>DIZR01000092.1:15005-21760 GCA_002429425.1 Patescibacteria group bacterium UBA6023 | reverse complement strand
GGTCCTGTTGGTGGTGGGAAATCTTCACTCGCAGAACACTTGAAAATGATGATGGAACAAATTCCATTCTATGCACTTGCACGTAAGGTTTCCGATGGTTCATATCGTGGAGAGTACGAAATTTCTCCTGTGTATGAATCACCACTCGGACTATTTGCGGAACAAGTGCAGCGCAAGCTTATTTGTGAGCAATTGGGCATTGATGATCGGCATATTCCGACACTGATGTCACCATGGGCGGCAAAACGACTCAACAAAGAATTTAGTGGCGATCCGTCACAATTTTATGTGGTGAAGATTTTCCCCTCGGCGATTGATCAGGTGGGTATCGCAGTAACTTCTGCGGGTGACGAGTCCAACCAGGATGTTTCAACATTGGTTGGGAAAACAGATATCCGTAAGCTTGAAGAATTTTCGCAAAATGATTCGGATTCATATTTGTATTCCGGAGCGCTGTGCCGTGGTGCACGATTCGTCGAGTTTGTAGAGATGTTTAAGGCACCGATCAAAACATTGAATCCGCTTCTCCCTGCGCTGACGGAAAATTTCTTTTCTTCAACTGAGGGCTTCACAATACCATTCAATGGCATTGTGATGGCACACTCAAACGAAGCAGAATGGGGAAAATTCCGCAGTAAAAAAGAGAATGAAGCGTTTGTGAGTCGTACGAGTCTGATCAAGGTCCCGTACTGTCTACAAGTGTCGGATGAAATTCGGATTTATGAGAAGCTGACAAAAGCGAGCGCGCTTGCTACTGCACCGTGTGCTCCGGGAACACTTGAAGCACTTGCAACATTTGCGGTGCTCACAAGGTTAATCGAACCGGAAAACTCAAATATTCTCTCCAAGCTCCGTGTCTATGATGGTGAAAACCTGAAGGGCACAGACACAAAAGCAAAAACTATTCACGAATATCGTGAAGCGGCGGGGGTAAACGAGGGAATGACGGGTTTTGATATGCGCCTCGCATATGAAGTTCTCGCCAAGACCTTTAACTATGACCCAGAAGAGATCGGTGCAAACCCGATTCACCTCATGCATGTTCTTCTTGAGGAAGTGAAGCAAAAAGAGTTTGGTCCTGAATTGGAAAAGCTCTACATTGGGACATTTATCCAGGAAATAATGGCGAGAAAGATCCACAAAGACATCGAAGAGGCAATCCGAGAATCGTATTTTGAAGCTTCGGATAGTTTTGGTCAGGAGATGCTTGATCGGTACGCCATTTGGGCTGAGCATTACTTGGATGATAATGATTTTATTGATCCGGATACGCATCACATTCTCGATAAGTCAAAACTTAATGAGGAACTCGAGAAGATCGAAAAGCCTGCCGGGATTGCAAATCCGAAAGACTTTCGCGATGAATTTGTGCGTCATGTGTTGCGGTATCGCGCAGCGAATCATGGCGCAAATCCGCCATGGAAGAGTTACGAGAAGATTAGTATTGTTATCAAGAAAAATCTTTTTGCACGTGTTGATGATCTGCTCCCGATCATTTCGTTTACCTTGAAGGAAGATGGCGAACTCCAGAAAAAGCACGATGATTTTGTCGCGCGAATGGGGAAACGTGGATACACACCGAAGATGGTTCGCCTGTTCGTTGACTGGCACATCACGTCCAAGAAGTAATCGACTCTCGGGTCACAAAGGCAGATGATTCGGGTTCTCTCGAGTTATCTGCCTTTTTTTTGAAGGAGAATATTGTGGAAAAATCATATAACATTGTTGATCAACGTACAAATCCAAGAGGAAAAAGTTTGCCAAATCGACAACGATTTCTCACTCGTCAAAAACAACAAGTGAGAGAAGCGGTCGCTGAACGAATCAAAGAAGGAAATATTACTGACCTTGCAACAGGAGCTGATCGACGTATTAAACTCCGGTCAAAGCGTCTCGATGAACCCACATTTCATCATGGAAAAGGTGGAGTCAATGAGCGCGTGCTTCCTGGGAACAAGAAATTTCAGACGGGTGATCGTATCGAACGTCCCGATCAAGGTGATGGAGATGGTAATGAAGGCTCGCCTGACGGTGAAGGAGAGGATGATTTCTATTTTGAGCTTGGCTATGATGAATGGCTGAATGAGCTCTTTGAAGGAATGGAAATTCCAAATCAGATCAAAAAATCACTTGCTGGCGCAGATCAATTCGAATTACGTCGTGCGGGATTTCAAAGTGATGGTCCTCCGAATAAGATGGATCTCGCACGCACAAAGCAACGTTCTATCGCTCGGCGATATGCATTCAGAGCACCGCATATTCGTGCAAAACATGCACTTGAAAAAGAATTGAGGGAACTTGAGCAAGTTATTGCGAATGCAAATGGACGAGAGGTAAGTCGGGAACAAGAACGTATCGTTGAGATTCATGCGGAACTTGAAATACTGCAACGGAAGATCAAGCGTGTGCCATTTCTCGATACTTTCGATCTGCGATATCGTCGGCATGAATTTGTGCCTATTCCCGTTACTAAAGCAGTGATGTTTTGTATGCTCGATGTCTCAGGTTCGATGGGTGAATGGGAAAAGGAGATGGCGAAGCGATTTTATGTCCTCTTGTATCTTTTCTTGCAGCGCAATTATGAAAAAGTTGAAATTGTGTTCATTCGTCACACAACTGAAGCAAAAGAAGTGACGGAAGTAGAGTTCTTTACGTCACGAGAGTCTGGTGGGACCGTTGTTTCAAGTGCACTTGAACTTATGAAGATGATCGTTGAAGCGCGTTATCCGATCGAAGAATGGAATATCTATGGTTGTCATGCATCAGATGGAGATAACACCTCAAAGGATAATGCACGAGTATTTGAGTTGATGGAGGAGTTTATTCTTCCTGCATCGCAATATTATGCATACATTGAAGTGCGCGCACAGGGTGATGGTGAATTATGGCCGGTTTATGGTGAGCTTCTGAAGGATAATGAGAACCTCGCAATAAATCATATTCGTGGTAGAGAAGATATCTATCCCGTATTTCGTAAATTGTTTACAAAAGGATGGGTGACCAATGAGTGATACCTTAAGTAGCACAAAACCAATCTTCACCGATCCTGAATGGACGCTGGAGTTGATTGATGAAGTAACGAAGGCAATCAAAACAATTGCTGATGAGGAACTGGGATTGTCGTATTATCCAATGCAGATTCGTATTATTACGAGTGAGCAAATGCTCGATGCATATTCCTCTGTTGGCATGCCTGTCGGATATGCACACTGGTCTTTTGGGAAGCAATTCCTGATGAATGAACGTGCCTATCAGTCAGGTGAAATGGGTCTTGCGTATGAGATCGTAATAAATACCGACCCATGCCTTGTCTATTGTATGGAAGACAACACGATGACCATGCAGACCTTGGTCATCGCGCATGCGGGATTTGGGCATAATGCGTTTTTCAAGAATAATTACCTGTTTCGTCGTTGGACACACGCTGATGGTATTCTTGATTATCTTTTGTTTGCGAAAAATTTCGTGAGCGAATGTGAAGAAAGGTATGGTATCGAGGAGGTTTCATATTTTCTCGATGCGTGTCATGCGTTGCAAATGTATGGTGTCGACCGATTCAAGCGTCCTGCAAAATTGTCATTTGCGCAAGAAAAGGCAAAAATGCAATTTCGTGAAGAAGAAACACAGCGAAATCTCAACGTATTGTATCGCACGCTTCCACCGTCGAAAAAAGAAGAGGGAGGGAACAAAAGGAATCCTTCACACACTAATCCCGATGGAACAACGGTAAATTTTCCAAAAGAGCCAGAGGAGAATATTCTCTACTTTGTTGAGAAACATGCACCGCATCTACCAACTTGGAAACGTGAGATCATTCGTATCGTCCGAAAGGTGGGGCAATATTTTTACCCACAACGACAGACCCAGGTAATGAATGAAGGATTTGCGTGTTTTACGCACTACTACATGATGACGCGACTATATGAGAAAGGGCTTGTTAGTGAGGGCGCATATCAGGAGTTTTTGATTTCTCATACGAACGTTGTTTTTCAGCCAGAGTATGATGCTCGTCGAAAAGTAGTCCGTGGGTATGATTCTTCGGGTAAGCCTATTATCGAGGAGGTTTCGATCTTTAGTGGAATAAATCCTTATGCGCTTGGATTTGCGATGTATATGGACATCAAGCGTATTTGTGAAGAACCTACTGATGAGGATCGGAAGTGGTTTCCGGATATTGCGGGAACACCATGGCTTCCCGCGATTCTTTATGCGATGGAAAACTTCAAGGATGAAAGTTTTATCTTGCAGTATTTATCGCCACACTTGATCCGCAAACTTCGATTCTTTGCTATCTGTGATGATGACCTCGATGAGGAGATTGAAGTATCAGCCATTCATGATGATGATGGGTATCAATTGATACGTGAAAAACTTGCTGCGCAATATGATCTCGGCGTACAAACGCCGAATATTCAAGTTGTGCATGTTGATGTACGTGGTGATCGCGAGCTTGTGCTCGAACATCACGCAGTCAATCGTCGCCCGCTCGATGGTGATGCAGTAATAGAAACGCTCTTTTGTTTACGTGAGCTATGGGAACATCCCGTGAAGCTTGAATCATATGCTAGCGAGATGGGGCTTATGGAATCATGGGCGATTGATGAAGAGGGAGATCTGGAGTACATTGAAGGTGATTTGGATTTTAATTTTCCATCTTCAAAGAATTGATTGTGTTGTGGCGAAATGCCGTTACCACCGATGTTAAACATTGGTGGTTTTTTTATGTAAAAACCTGCTCCAAGGAGCAGGTTAGTGAGAGCCATTCGTCGCTGTCGTAAATAGAAAACTAGGATATTCTCACCCTGCGTCCCATGTGTTTTTTCTTCAATTTTTAAAAAAAAAAAAGCAGTGTATAATGGGCACATGTTATATACAGGAAAAGGTGACAATGGTACCACTAAATTATTTGGTTGCGATCAACGTATCTCAAAAAGCTCCGCAATTTCGGAGGCGTTGGGGACGGTCGATGAAATAAATTCATTTTTGGGTATGGTAAAAATGGAGGGAGGTGCAACAAATGCTATCGATGGAAAGACTTACCACGATATACTTGCCGATGTGCAACAAGATCTTTTTGTCGTGCAGGCGCAACTTGCCGGTGCAGATAAGCATGTCGACAGTATGCAGGTAAAAAAACTTGAAGCATGGATAGGTGCAATCGAGTCTGAACTTCCTCCGATCACTTCTTTTTTTGTTTCAGGTGGAACAACGCTTGGTGCAATGTGCGATGTCGCGCGCACACTTGCACGTCGCGCCGAACGCCGTGTCGTTGGTGCAATGGATGAAGGAATGGGCAATGAGAAGCCACCCATGCTTGCATATATGAATCGACTCTCGAGTTTACTCTATGCACTCGCGAGACTCGCTAATCATCGTGCGGGAGTAATCGAAGAAAAACCCCACTACTAGCGAGGCACATATAATTGGCGTATTACTCGTTCTTTCCTCGCAAGTTTCGTCAGCGTAGAAGTCTACGCCTTTCTCAACATTGCTCAGTCCAGAACGTCGTACTACGCTCAATTATATGCACCTCGCGGGGGAGTTGATTTTTGTGAGAACTCTGGTATTATCTCCTCATGCACCGAAAGGTGCATTTTTCTCAGAAAGAAAACATCATGGTGCCTATGGTGTAGCGGTTAGCACAGAGGCTTGTGGAGCCTTTAGCTCCGGTTCGATTCCGGATAGGCACCCAGCATAGATTTGAACTAAAAAATCCTTTAACTATAGGGACTTTTTAGTTCAAACATGGCAGACAAATTCTATCTTACTAAATGGTATGATTGTTTAATGAAGAAACCTATCATTTTTACTATCGGTCATTCTACGCATCCAATCGATGAATTTGTTGAATTATTGCGGGTACATGGAATTAAAGAGGTCGTCGACGTTCGGTCGATACCCAAATCTCATCATAACCCTCAATTTAATACAGACATGCTCAGTCAGTCCTTAAAAAAATCTCGCATTCATTATAAACACTTAAAAAAACTCGGCGGTTTACGCCATTCAAAAAAAGATTCGATAAATCTTGGTTGGCACAATACTTCGTTCAGAGGATTTGCGGACTATATGTCGACGCCAGAATTTGAAGAAGGACTTCAGGCTCTCACAAAAATTGCAAGTACTCGGGATACTGCAATAATGTGCGCCGAAGCTGTACCTTGGCGATGCCACCGTTCACTTATTGCGGATGCCTTGATTAAAAAAGGATGGCTGGTGCGAGATATTATGAGCCGTACGTCAGCCAAAAAACATTTGTTAACTTCTTTTTTAAAAATGAGGAAGGGGCAACTCATCTACCCAATACCTAAAAGATGATTCGATATAGATACAACAAACCGAGAATACTTTTTGTAGGAATTAATCCACACCCCGGATCATTTAGTCGTCACGTGCCTTTTTCTAATAATAAATTATTTTGGTATCTTCTTTCTGATGCGGGTATTATTGAAGAAAAAAGAGATGAATTACGCGATGATAAAGCACTGAAGCATTTTTACAAAGAAAAATTTAATGGTATATATCAACTCGGATTAGTGAACATTATTAATAGACCAACTCGAGATATAACAGGGATTAAGAAGAATGAAGAGTTACTTGGATGCAAAAAAATCTTTCGTATTATAAAAGCTGAGAGACCTAAAATAGTATGCTTCATTGGTAAGGTCACTTATGAAAAATATATTGGATCAAAAGATTTCTCCTTTGGTTGGCAAAATACTATTGGTGTATCAAAAGCATTTGTCATGCATTCT
>DIZR01000092.1:0-14999 GCA_002429425.1 Patescibacteria group bacterium UBA6023 | reverse complement strand
GATCATTAGAATTCGCGAATTGAAAAAAGTTAAGCGAGCTTCGCTCGATAAATAGAATGTAGAGAGTCATATAAAAGAGTAGAAAATAGGGATATAGATAGTAGTATCGTTTCTCTTATTAAAAATAGTTCCAACATTCTCTATGACGGAACCCTAGAGAAAATTTATACAAAAAATCTCGAATGAAGGGATTTTTTGGTTTGAACTTTTTGTCCTATAATGTATCAATGCTTCAATTTCTTTCCAGCCTTGATGTAAAGACACTGTTTCTGCTTAACAACCTAGCTGGTCAATCTTCCACGGCCGACTTCTGGATCGTTTTTCTTGCTGATTTCTTACCCATTATTCTTGTGGTCGCATTTGCTGTGCTCCTTTGGCGAACCACCTGTCCATTTCGGGAAAAATTAGTCATTGGAAGTGTGGTTTTCTTTTCAAGTTTCTTTGCCCGTTATGGTGTGATGGAGGTTGTTCGTTATTTTTACCATCGTCCGCGACCGTTTCTCACGCATCATCTCCATCAACTACTTTCTGAAAATTCGTACTCCTTTCCCTCTGTGCATGCAACGTTCTTTTTTGCATTTGCTTGCGCAATCTATCAGTACAACAAAAAGTGGGGAATATGGTTCTTCATTCTCGTGATCATCATGTCGATCGGGCGTGTGGCCGCAGGCATCCATTATCCGTCGGATATTCTTGGGGGGATTATTGTCGGTTCTATTACTGCATATGTTGTATTTCGCTATTTACGACCACCATTCATGAAGATGATCAGTGGGAGAAACGGAGAAACATATCGTCTATGAGGCAACAATCTTCCACCCGTCTTTACCTCGCGTAAACTTTGTTAATGAAGCAATCGAATACCCAGCATCACCAGTATTACCGGCATAATTTTCGACAATGATATGTTCAGCATCGACAGTGATGAGATTAAATGAAACAGGGCCACTTCGCACTCGTGTTGAAAATGCAGTACCCGCATGAATGATGAGGCCGCTGTAGCCGTTTATCACATAGCGCGTTGTCGTATCGCCTGCATGGAAAACATGGAGATGCCCCGACAAAAACAAATCGATCCCAATTTTTGACAAACGCATCATTGCGCTTGTTGAGTGGGCGATCACCTGTGCATGCGTGTGAGTCGTGTCTTGCGGTATATCAAAAGGATGATGTGTCACAACAATCTTGATGATCTTTTCATCAAGTTTTCCGAGCAGTGTTTCTGCACGCTCAAGCTGTCGTTCGCTTATTGAACCTGACAATATTTTTCCTTTTCGCGCAGAGACCAACCCTATGATCGCAATCTCGTTATCGGCATAGAACGGAACAAGATCGCTGGTGATGAATTTTGTGTAGCGCTTTAGTGGAGAATAAAATCGCTCAATAAGATTATAGAGTGGAATATCATGATTCCCTGGGACTACGAGCATAGGTAGTTCTAGGCCATCCAAAAAACCTTTTGCGGCAATAAACTCCTCTTTCTTTGCGCGCTGCGTAAGGTCGCCTGATACAACAACCACGTTTGGGGTAATTTGCCGAATGAGCAGATGGAGCGCCTCTACCCGCGACTGGTCGACGCGGTTAAAGTGGAGATCTGATATATGAATGATCTTCTTCATATTTTTTCGGGAACAATAACCCGCAAACACTGTGGCAGAATCTTGTAATGAAATGGACTGTCAGCTTCCAACACTTCGCCGTCATACGAAACGGAAAGTCGAGAGGGGACAGTCTCAATGATAACTTCTTGCGGATAGAATGTATCGAGCTCTCTGTCTTCTTTCACTATAACGCTCAACATGATCCTTAAAAGACCGAGCATTCCCCCAAATGAAGTTGAGTGAATGAGCCATACGGATAAATTGCCGCTTGAAAGTGACGAGCGTGTCCCAAGTCCCACGCCTGTTAATTTATAGGCGTTGTTGCCGACAAAAAGAAAAGGTGTCCGGCGAGAAATTTTTCGGCCACCCGCTTCAAAAGAAATGAATATGTTTGGGAGTCGTGTTATCACTTCGATTACAGCGAAGAAAAAAGCAGTCCATTTTAATTTTCCCCATGATTGATACTTTTCGCGAAGGTGTACGACCTTTGGATAAATTCCAAGACTCGAATTATTAAAAAAAATTGTTTTATTGCAACTTGCGGCATCAATAATGATTTCTTTTCCCTCATTCGTTAATGTGCGAAACGCGAGTGATAAGTCGGTAGAAATGCCAAGATCTTTTGCGAGATGGTTAAAGGTTCCGAGTGGTAAGATCCCCAAGCGACACTGGGTATTAATAAGTGCACAGCCAACTGCATTTACTGTGCCATCTCCGCCTGCTGCGGCGATAGTATCAAATTTTCTTGCGATATAATGTTTTGCTATCTCAGGGATATTATCGCCTTCTTGTACTTCATATATTTCTATGTGATATAACTCGTTAGATAATTCAATACAATTTTTTTGCAACTCTTCCAGTCGACTGAGAATACCCGACCGCTGATTGAAAATAATAGCTATACTTCGCATGCTTAATGATACCAAATTATACCAAATGGTAAAAATTCACTTGTGTGTTTTCCTTCATCTTTTCGTCATGAGAATAAGGACGAAATTCCACTCGGACTTGAGGGCAGGGTAATGTATTCATCCAAGTAAACAGGTTCGAAATCTATCCACTACGGCACCCCAAACGGGATAAAACCGAGAAAACCCCGAGAGGGGTTTTCTCTTTGCGTGCTTCCGTCATGGATTCGAAGCTGTTTTCCATATTTCTGGGGATTTCGAAATCCTCAGAAATTGGCGACCAAGAAAGTAATGAGCGGAGCGATTGTATTTTCTGAAGTACTATTTGTGGTGAATCAGGTGCTGAAGCTGTACGCTTCGAAATTTTCTGGAGGCACCTTTTCTGTTAGGGCATTCTTATTACTGCGTACTTGAGCTCGCGCTCTGTATGCTTTTGAAAAACGGAGTAAAAAGTGGCTCAAGACTCATTGCGCCAATCGTACTCAAGTGGCTCTCGTCTCTGTAGATGAGTTTTCCTCCAGCCTCAAGTTCACAAAGGCCACCTCTCTTACAAAGGAGTTTTGCTGGATTGATGATGTGAACGTTGGGTAGTGATGCGAGCGAGTCAATGACCGAGTTGGGAAGTGCTTGAGTTGCCTCACTGTCCTTCATCGATATGCTCTCGAATTGTATTTCTTTTTTTGTGTGTACTGCGCGATAAAAAATATTACGGAGATCAAATTGGGGTTGCTCTGGAACTTGTTCAACGATATATATGGAGCGACCCTCGCGAGATAGTTGCTGTACCATCGGCACGAACTTCCTCTCAAAGACTTTTTCCGCTTCGATCGATAAATTTGAGCTATTATTTGTATCAGTGATAAGTGCTGCGCGCTTTGCGTTCTGACCCCCAGTTAGATAGTAGCTCCAGCGGGCTATAAGAATCACCTGTGTGATGTCATTGTCTCTGATGTAGCGAATGGCAAATTCTTTCTCCTCCTCACAGCCGGGAGCTGGAGGTATTAGATGTGCTCCAATAATCGGAATACAGTTTCCGCCATCAAACACTACTCCTTGAACTCCATATGCTCGTCCGAGCGTATTAAAGAGAGGAGCCATCGCTTCTGCGTGACTATCACCCCACAGTACAAATTTCTGCTTCGTACCCTTCTGTGCGTCACCAATGCGGCAAATCCCGCCGTAACGTGATTCATCGCCCGGAGTTTGAAAACACATCCCTCCCCATGGAATGTTTTCTGAAGATGTCTCCAGTACATGCCTTGCAGGAAGTGGTATCCGATTTGAAAACGGAGATGAATGCTGCTTTATAAGCATTCCGGAGAGGACGAGTATTCCCATCGCAGTAGCGCCAAGAAGAAATATCACATATCGTTGATGAATAAAGGTTTTTTTTCTAAATGGAAGCTCGATGAATCGGTAGGAGAGCCATGAAATTATCACTGCGACAGCACAGAGCCCAGCCATCGTCATTGGTGAGAGCGCGGTGGATGATGTGAGCTTTGCGAATACAAACAGTGGCCAGTGCCATAAGTAGAGCGAGTAAGAGATGACTCCAACAAATATTAGTGGAGTACTTGAGAGTATCCTCCCCGTTCTTGTCGGATGGCTTTCGTTTGCCACAATGAATGCTGCAGCGCCCATAGTTGGGAGAAGTGCGGCGATACCAGGAAAGGATGTTTTGTCAGTAAAAATAAAAATCGATGTGCCGATTGCAATGATGCCCGAGATGCTCACCACGTCAGCCAGAAATGGCGAGCGGATCCTTACTGCACAGAGTGCGACGAGAATACCAAGTGCAAGTTCCCACATTCGAGTGAAGAGAAGATAGAATCCTATTGTGGCATATGTGGCACCACCAAAGATCCGGTCGGGAACGAATTTGAGCTTAAAGGGAATGTTGGGGGTAATATCAACGAACCATATGTTAAGCAGTAGAGAAAGAATCCCAAACAGAATGACGAAAGTGAATAGTGAATAATATCCTCTCCTCCCCACGTCATTGTCACTGTGGGTCTCGTGGATAAGTGCGCTATTTTTTCCCTTATCTACCCATGCCCAATATCGTTTCATGCGCGACGCGGGACTCCGTCGTGAAAGCCAGGTACTGAAAAGGACAACGAATGGAAAAAGAATATAGAATTGCTCCTCAACAGAAAGAGACCATGTGTGGAGGAGCGGAGAGAATCTTGCCTGTTCATCAAAGTAGTTATCGGTCACCATAAACAAAGCATTCGACACGAACATACTTTGAGCAATAACTGTTTTTCCAAAAAATACATAATCTGGCGGGTACAAGATCAAGAAATATGCTGCGATGACCGAAGCAAGCATGACTACAAAATGTGCCGGCAGAATTCTTCGCACGCGACGCTCCCAAAATCCCAGTAGCGAAAAAGTCCCAGCGTTGAGATCTCGGGTAATGATCAGAGTGATCAAAAACCCAGATATAACAAAAAAAATATCCACACCGATGAATCCTCCGGTAGTAAAAAAAAGTTTTGCATGATAGAGCACAACCGCAATAACGGCGACACCACGAAGGCCGTCAATATACGGACGATACGGTATGCTGCTATTTTTGTTCGGTGACCTCATTTATTGGTAGAGTGCTCATAAAAAGAGTTTCTATAATAAGAAGCATAACAGTTTTGGGTGATCCCAACACGTTTTCGGTGCAAGGCAGTGAAAAGATGCAAAAAAATTGTACAACATGATGAAGGTTTGAAGTGTGTCCACTATGGTACCCTAACGGGAATTTTTGCGAATGATTAAGTTGGATAAAGACATTTCAGTTCTAACCTGATAGAGTTTTGATGTAAACAAAGTCATGCTTATAAAATTTATACTCATTGGAATCGGAATGGCTCTAGGGGGTGTTTTTATGAAGAACTGGGCTAATCAACAATACTCCTTGCAGGGCATTGGGTTGTTATTTTTATCAAGTGCTTTACTCTCTTATTCAGCTAGCCTTACATACTATGGGTTACAACTTCGCTCAACAAATTTTAGTATTGCTACCATCCTGCCGATTGTTATCAATATCCTCATCGTTCTACTTATCACCATTTCTTATTACCACGAACCACTATCTATAAAACAGTGGACAGGGGTGTTGTTGGGTTTTTGCGCTATCGCCCTTCTACACTAAATAATAAGTTTAAGCGTCCCCTATCTCCTTTTTTGACACTGTGAATTATCAAGCAACTACACCACCTCCACAGATCGCAGGTTGGGAATGCAGATGGAAGTGTCGTTTATTAGCTCAAAAATAGTTCTAACGTCCTCTATGACGGCACCCCTTACAAAATCACCTTTGGGTGGTTTTTGTGTTTAATAAGAAGTTTTCATTTATAATGACATAACAATGAATCCAAAAGAACGATGGGATGAAGTATTTAAACAAGGAAAGGATTTTACCACATTTAATGATATTTTTATTGATGAAGAATTGTTGCCACGCCTTACCCCCAAAGAAGGAAATATTCCGCGAACATTGCTTGATGTTGGGTGCGGAACAGGGGACGTGTTGATGAGAATGCAGAAGCGAGGGTTCGATGTCACGGGTATCGATGCATCTTCCGAGGCGGTGCGTATTGCACGTGAGCGAACAGGACTCGATGAACAGTCTGTGGTTGTGGGCGATGTTGATGCCCTTGGATTGGATCAGTTTCATGCAAATACATACGATCTCATTACAAATAAATTAGTTATTGCATTTATAAAAGATAAAAAAGTTTTTCTGAAGAATATTTATGACTTGCTTTCGGAAAAGGGCCAATTACTTTTGATCACACCCCTCCTGTATTCTGGTGTTGAATATACAAAACCTCACACAAAAGGAATCGCGGTTGATGTGGAAATAATTGAATCGTTACTTAACGAGCAGTTTTCTAAAGTGAATTTATTTCATAGAGATTTTATGGATGATAATGGCGTTCTTGGATATTATCTTTGCGAGAAATAAGTTCACCGTGAGGTGGTGTTTCAAGGTGGGGTGTTGTGGAAAAGCATGGGGATATAGATAGCGGGATCATTTAATTTTTTAATATTGTTCCCACTTCATCCCAGTAGGCACCCAAAAATAAGAACCACCTTCGGATGGTTTTTGTATGTGGGTGTATAAGGATAGCTCTGCATGCCTTTTTGCGAGCGGTTTCTTTCTTCTTTTATCGTAAGGGATATACTTCTTCACTCAATGTATCGCAGAATAGCATTCTAGCTCGTGGGTGTATTAATGCTCTCTTTCCTTGTTTGCATGATTGACTAGGGAGTGCTTAGATATATCTGAAGATGAATTTTATAAGTAAGATAGTTCTCACCCCATGAATTTTTTTTCTAATTTTACTGATGGATGGAAGCTGTTTAAAGATTCATTCATATTTATCACTAAACGCCCAGCTTTTCTTTTTCCAATATTTTTCTCCTGGATTATCGTCTCTTTTGTTACGTTATATTTGCGGTACTATTGGCAGGCACCAGCCAATCACTTGCTTGGGTTATTTGAGATACTGCTATTTCTCATCCTGATCACCTACAGCATTTGCATTGCAAACATGGTCATGCTTGAGCTCCTCCAATCAGAGCAAAATAAACAATTTTCTTTAGGCAAAGCATTGCGTGAAACTATTTTTAACGATGCCATTAAAGCAATACCCATTGCGCTTATTTGGGCAATTCTTTGGTTTATTTTGCTAATCCTTCAAGCGCTCACCAGTAGACGTAATAGTTCTTCTCGAGCGCAACCCTCCCTTCAAGATGCGGCAATGACACTTGGTGGAGTAAATAGCGGATCATTAAGTTGGTCTCGCTTGGGGCTGGAAATGCTCGAAAAAGTTCTTCGACTTATTTCATTTCTCGCATTGCCTGGTATCGCATGGCAAGACAAAAGACCATTTCAAGCACTTAAAGAATCGGTTGATGTTCTAAGAAGTAACCCGATACAATTTCTTGCCGCGTACACTCTTACTTCGATAACTGCAGGAATTATGGCTCTGCCACTCATCCTATTTCTTGTGGTAAGAGAACACATCCCCACACCTGATTTTATTTGGAGCGTTGTGCTTATTTACGAAGGATTAGTTTGGTCTTTGAGTATCTATTTGGAGCAAATGACAATAGGACTTCTTTACTTGAAGTACATGAATGGGGCTCAAGCGAGCGCAGAGCTTAGTACTCCAACCTCTGAAATATTGAATGATATCCTCAACGAGAGTGCCAGAGAAATATCTGGTGCGAATGCTGCCAGAGAGCAGGCTGCCAATAAAGCTGCTCCCAAAAACATAGTGCTCGTCCTTAAATGGGGGCTGATCTTTTGCGCCTTACTCATTTTTGCTATGTTGATTTTGGTAAAATTATCCTTGGGTTAAAGTTTTTTCTCGTCTTCCTGCCAGGTAAGTTCAAAGTTTATTTAGTTATTACTTAACATATAGTATATTCAGTGGTGGAACAAAGACGGACATTAACTCCTCTTGAAATTAAACGTTGGATGTAAACTCAAGTGGGCTATGAAAATAGCCCACTTTTTATGTAATTATGTAATGTTATATACTGTATCAATGAACCACGATGACCTTATGCCTTACGCTGAGTATGGCTCAAAAGAGTACGCATTTCCCTACCCATACCATCTTTCAAAGGGTGCACAACATCTTTATTTTTTTGGATCTCGTCATGTTTATGATCCTAATGATGAACAAATCCCAAAACTTGAGATATTTTGGGAAGACTTCTCTGCTACCACAAATGGTTCCGAGCGAATAGTCTTGGTCGAGGGGGGAAAGCGGGCTATCCTCAACTCAAAAAAAGAAGCAATAGAAACGGGAGGTGAAATTCAGTACACTGCATTTCTTGCCGCACAGAGTGATATTTCTATTGAATCGCCAGAACCCAGAGCCTCACACTGGTTTCAAGAGCTCGCAAGCAGATTTTCAAAAGACGCGGTCGCATATTATGACTTTGCCCGTGTGTGCTATCAGTGGAATCAAAAAGATGTTCGCCCCTCATTTGAAACATATGTTTCAAATTTTCTTGAAGCAAATATTAAAAATAGTGGGTGGAATGATTATGATTTTTCTCTAGAGCATATGAAAGAAATACATTACGATCTTTTTCATACGATGTTCAAAGAAGATGATAAAGAATTTTTTTATAATGTGATAAACCCAACTACTTCGTTTTCAATAATAAATAAGATATCCCTTGCCGACGATGAGGGTATTCGTGATACATATATACTCTCGGAAATTGAGCGATATTGGAACGAGGGAAAGAGTTTATTTATTATTTATGGACAGCAACACGCGGTAATTTTAGAAAAAGCGCTTCGGAAGTTAGTGAGATAAATATTAATATTACAGATAACGGAATCATCTAATTTTTTAATATTGTTCCCACTTCGTCCCAGTTGGCACCCCTAAGGATAATTATTCCAAGAAGTCTCTCGACGGAGAGACTTCTTGGTTCTAACTTGATATACTTTCAGAATGACTATTGAATCAAATCGCGAAGAAACGTCGCAAAGTGAAACAATCAAAAAATTTCCTGAAGGAAGCAAGGCAGAAAAAATCCAAAATGGAATTGAGGTCAGACTTACCGAAGTGACCAATGTCATCAGAGATGGGCACTCGAGCCAGACTCGCCTAGAACTCGTGGGTGTCGGGCAACGCATCCTTGCTCTTTTTGACGAACTCTTGGATGAGATACCAATGGATTGGGAAAAAGGACCCGAGAGGATAGTGCGTGAAATCTCGACCGAAGAGCTTGAGCAGGGTGAAGTAAACCTTGGCGATAACCGCTCAAAACGGTTTTGGGAAATTGACGGTGAGATTGGAGTTCTTTCCAAGAAATTCGATGAACTCTACGAAGGACAGGCAGAAATACATCCCGACAGTTTTATCATTCATCAAGACAAACCTTTAATACATTAGTAATGAGGACAGGCTCGGTGAGTGTTGCTATTCAAGTGGTAATTAACATTGTCTCTATTATTAAGTACCAGCAGTATCTCAGTACTTGATATATTTACTTGTATAAAAAGACATCGCTTGCTAGTTTTTTAGTAACAGTTTTTTTCAGTTATGTGAGGAGTTTGCCATGGATCACGTATTGATCTTGTTGGATTATCGGTCTCAGTTCTTTCGCTATTTTTTGCTGCACTCACCCAAAGAGCTCTTTGGAAAGCCACGTTCTGTTGTATGGGCTTAATTGAGAAAGAAATCTTCATTTTTCGAAGCACCATTTTGCTGACAAGCTTCGTATTAACAGTGTATACTACTGCGAGTAGTTGATTTATGAAAAAATTTTTTCTATCATTCTTTGTTTTTGCCACCTCTGCGGGCTATGTGGTGTATCAGTCTACTGGGGGTAGTTCGGCAAGTGCTGTTACGACTCTGGTAACTTCTCAGTCAAATACTCAGATCTCCGCGATGACTCCTCAATCAATAAAGGTAACGTTGCCGACTCCTGAGGTGCAAATTGTCCCCACACAACCAATCGTTGCGGTTACCAAGATCACTCCTGTGGTGACACCGCCACCTGTGTCAAAACCAAAGCCAAAGCCAAAAGTTGTGCCAGTATTGCCACCCGCACCGATTATTCCTCCAAAACCAAAGGGTCAATACGTTGATGGTACCTACACTGGCAGTGTCGAAGATGCGTACTATGGCATGGTCCAGGTACAGGCAGTCATTCTAGGTGGGAGACTTGCTTCAGTAGATTTTTTACAGTATCCAAATGATCGTAGTACTTCGCGGTATATCAATGATCAAGCGATGCCGATACTCAAAAGCGAAGCTATTCAGGCACAAAGCGCCGATGTCAGCGGAGTTTCGGGGGCGTCTGAGACCAGTCCCGCATTCATTCAGTCGCTTGGTAATGCGCTTGCGCAAGCCAAGAATTCATAATATGCGTAAACTTCGAGATATCATGGGTATGCCAGTCACCATAGAAATCGTTAGTGGCACGGACGCAGCGCTTGATGCGGTATTCGAGTACTTTACTGCGATCGATGCACGTTTTAGTACTTACAAACCACAGAGCGAGATCATGAAGATTAATCGTGGTGAGCTCAAAAAAAATGAATATAGCGAAGAGATGAAGGAGATTTTTAATCTTGCGGAACGTACGGAAAAAGATACAAATGGTTATTTTTCTATCATTCGGCCCGATGGTGTAATCGATCCGTCTGGCATCGTAAAGGGTTGGGCAATATGGAATGCTGCGACACTTGTTGAGCGCATGGGCTATGAAAATTATTTTATTGATGTGGGGGGTGATATACAGTCCAAGGGCATCGACGCAGAGGGTCGCGCGTGGACTATCGGTATTCGCAATCCGTTCGATTCGAAAGAGATTATAAAGGCTATCTGTCCTCAAGGTCGTGGAGTTGCAACTTCCGGTACCGCGGCTCGGGGTCAACATATCTACGATCCTCATAAACCAGAGAGGGCAATCGAAGACATCGTGAGTATCACCGTCATTGGTCCTGATGTCTATGAGGCGGATCGTTTTGCGACTGCAGCATTTGCAATGGGGGAAAATGGCATCTTATTCATCGAGCAACTCCCCGGATTCGAGGGTTATCAGATTAATGCAAATGCGGTGGCGACCATGACCAGCGGATTTTCACAACTTATTATATGATCAGCTACATTGATAATATTTTGAATCGCATTACGATGTATCGGTTGGTACTTTATTACTTAGTTGTTCTTTTTATTGCAGCTTTCGTTTTTGGTTTCTTTGGTGTTTTACCTTATGATCCGACTGCAATGGCATTCTCAGTATTGCTGATTCTTGCCGTATGTTTTATCACTAATTGGATTTTTGCACGCATTTTTCAAGCTGCGACGAACATTGAATCAGTGTATATCACCGCATTGATCCTTGCGCTCATTATCACCCCCGTTACTGCCACAAACCACAATGGAGTCGGTTTTTTGATCTTTGCGTCTGTGTGGGCAATGGCATCGAAATATTTGTTCGCTATCGGAAAAAAACATATATTTAATCCAGCAGCATTTGCGGTCGCGCTCACTGCGCTCCTCATTAATCAATCTGCAACTTGGTGGGTCGGAGGCAATCTTGCGCTACTCCCATTTGTGCTTGTTGGTGGCTTGTTGGTGGTGCGGAAAATACGGCGGTTTGACCTTATTATAAGTTTTACGATTGTGTCACTGGTGACCATTATTCTCACTTCTTCATCGAGTAACTATGGAACACCGGTTGTGCAAACACTCCTCCACTCGTCGTTTTTCTTCCTCATGTTTGTAATGTTGACTGAGCCCCTGACAACTCCACCAGGTATGACACTTCGGGTGCTCTATGGAGCGCTCGTTGGTTTCCTCTTTGCACCAAATATTCATATTGGAACTTTTTATATGACTCCGGAGCTCGCATTACTTGTCGGAAATGTTTTTTCTTATCTGGTCAGTCCCAAGGGGCGATATATGCTTACGCTCGCGCGCATTGAAAAAGCCGCGAATGATGCGTATGATTTTGTGTTCAAGTCAGACCGTCCATTCTCATTTCGACCCGGGCAATATGTTGAGTGGACACTTCCGCACCATTATCCCGATGATCGTGGTAATCGTCGTTATTTTACCATCGCGTCATCTCCCGCTGAACCCGAGGTGCGCCTTGGAGTGAAATTTTATGAGCCCCCCAGCACATTTAAACGGGCACTTGCCGCGATGCGTGTTGGAAATACGATATCCGTCTCTCAACTCGCTGGTGGTTTTGTATTGCCAAAAAATAAAGAGAAAAAATTGGTTTTTATTGCTGGAGGAATTGGTGTGACACCATTTCGGAGCATGATCCACTACTTGCTTGATATAAAAGAACCTCGATCTATCATTATGTTGTATGCAAATAAAACAGTGGCGGATATCGCATACAAAGATATTTTTGATCGCGCAGAATTGGAGCTTGGAATTAAAACAGTCTACTCCTTAAGTGCAGAAAAGACACCAGTACCGGGGATGATTAGTGCTCCGATTGATGCGGAACTTATTGCGAGAGAAGTTCCGGATTATCGTGAGCGCATATTCTACATATCAGGACCGCATGGAATGGTAGAGTCATTCAAAAAAACCTTAATCAGTATGGGTGTGTCGCGTTTTAAAATTAAGAGTGACTTCTTTCCGGGATTTACATAATTTATGAATGAATTTTTACAGGAAAACAAAATATTTATCATGAGCCTGGGACTCTTGCTCGGACTCGTGGTGAGTTCTTCATGGCTTTCCAAAATTCATGATTCAAAACTTACCTATCAATCCGTTTCGGATATTTCCACAACCACAGCGCAGCACATCCCATCCGGTGCTGTTTCCCCCTCTGTCCATCTTCCATCGGAAACTCAAATAATAATTCCCGTGACTACGCAAAAGTTGAAAGCAACTTCTCCAGCACATCACTCCATCCGAATTCGCTCTTATGAGGGAGAAAGCGATGATTAATGGTAAAATAGTAATATGAGTACATACGAGAAAATAGCCCTAGTGTTGATAGTAATCTTACTCATTATGATGAGCGCTTTTTCCTATCATGAAATTAAAGAACCAACCCGAGAGACGGGAGTATCGAGGGAAGGCTCCGGTTTTGACAGAAGTATTACTCAAGATTTTAAAATGGGACCCTTCGTAACAGTAGTGAGCGAAAAATATTTTGGTGGACCGGAGGATAATTGTGAGCCGTGGCAACCGGTTATTGTTACCGTGCTCCATGATATCAAAGAGCGATTAGAAGCGAAGAAGATACCGGCCTCTCTCGCTGGTGTGGGTGATGTGTTTGAGGTTAATGAGCCGACACTGCAATTATTGTGTAATAAAAACGTTGAGATAATCTTGGTAGATAATGAGGGTAATAAACTATTGTTGCAAAAAATACCTTTTATGAGGGATGTACCACCACAGGGTTCTGTTGCGGATATCGGCACTCGGGTACGAATAAATGCTACCGTCATTCTTGTGGGGGAATCAATGCCCGCAGAGCCTACAACGTGGGGAGATGTATTAATACCTGATCAGTATCTTGATATGGCGACATCATCTCCCTCCTAGGACTGCGCTCAAGCTTATTGCATATGATGGAAAAAGGGAATGTTATTGAGTTCCGAACATTACGTAAATCTTGTTCCAAATAAAATCTGTTATACTGCTACATGAGAAATCGTTGAACAAAATGGAAACACATATTCTCACAATCAATGGTGGTTCCTCGAGTATCAAGTTCGCCCTCTATTCAGGTGATGGTTCTTTTCTGCGATCATTGCATGGAAAGATCGAGCGCATCGGACTTCCGGGATCGGTGCTCATGTGTACTGATATAATGGGCAAGGAAGAAGTGAGAGAAATTCCAATTGCAGATATTGAAGCAGCGATAGGAATTCTCAGTTCGTTTCTCGAAACGCATATTGATTTTAGTCGTATTATCGCGGTTGGACATCGAATTGTACACGGTATGGGTCGAAAAAATCACACAGTGGTGAATGACGAGTTAATTGCAGCCCTTAAAGAAACGAGCTCAATCGATACTGAACATTTCCCACTTGAAATAGCGATTATTGAAATGTTCACAAAGCGGCATCCTGCGCTTGTGCAAGTTGCATGTTTTGATACGGTTTTCCATCGTGATATGCCCCGCAGAGCAAAACTTCTTCCGATACCCCGGCGATTTGATGCGAAAGGGGTGCAGCNNCAGTTGCTACCTCTCCCGAGAAGGTTCGACTCCAAAGGAGTACGTCGCTATGGATTTCATGGACTTTCTTATTCATTTCTTTTGGAGGAGTTGCGTCGATTGGATTTAAATAAGTCCGAAGGAAAAGTAATTATTGCGCATCTTGGAAATGGAGCAAGTCTTACTGCAATAAAAGAAGGAAAAAGTTTTGATACAAGCATGGGATTCACTCCAGTCGGGGGAATCCCCATGAGTACGCGTACCGGCGATCTTGATCCTGGTGCACTTTGGTATGTCATGAAAAATGAAGGGCTTTCGTTGGATAAAGTGAATCATTTGATTAATCACGAATCAGGACTTTTGGGGATTTCGGAAACGAGTTCTGATATGTACGATCTCCTCGGACGTGAGGCGACTGATGAGCGAGCTCGTGAGGCGGTTGATCTTTTTTGCTATGAAGCAAAAAAACGCATCGGGGCATATGCCGCGGCGCTTGGTGGGGTGGAGACACTTATTTTTAGTGGGGGCATGGGCGAAAATGCGCCACGTATTCGCACCCGCATATGTGCAGGTTTGGAGTTTCTTGGCATCACTCTCGATGAAGCGCGAAATCAGAACAATGAAGAGATAATCTCTTCTCCATCTGCATCTGTGTGTGTGAGGGTTATGCACACCAATGAAGAGTTGGTGATTGCGCGTATCACTCATGATTTCGTTAACAAATAATATTTTTATTTTATGAATAATATGGAAAAACCTCTCACCCCCGATTTACTACACAAGATGGATGCATATTGGCGCGCTGCGAACTACC
>DIZR01000012.1:9451-11255 GCA_002429425.1 Patescibacteria group bacterium UBA6023 | reverse complement strand
AGATGAAGTACTCAAAACTAGAAAATAGTAATCCTTTTTAAATTTAAGCGCAGTGCGAGGCGAGACTTTAAAATGTAAGCAAGTCGTATTCGGAATACGGCGAAGCGCATTTTAATGTCTCAACAAAGCAATGTGCAAAATTTAAAAAGGATTTCGTGCACCACGGACTTCGAAGTGCAAATGCGCTCCCGTACTTCTCCCCGTATTCCCCATTGTCCCGATCATCTGACCCTGTCTCACTACTTCTCCAGGAGAAACGGTAATTGAATTCATGTGTCCATACAATGTCTGTGTTCCATTTGGGTGCTGAATTACGACATATGTCCCATACCCACCACCCCATCCTCCTTGCCTTGCAACAACTATCGTACCCGCAGCAGCTGCCATGATTGGCGCGCCGGCACCTTCGTATGAAACAAGATCAACACCATTATATCCGTGTAGCCCCTGAGTTTTGCGGTAACTCGACATTGGAGCCTGATAATAGCCATCAATTTCTGGACCATTCGCCCCACGAAGTTTTGATGATGTTGCTTTGCGTTTTGCTACGACGACCTGAGCAATTTCACCATCAGGAATAATAACCACTGAACCAACCGCAAGGACATCGGAATCAAGTCCGTTATATGTACGTATTTCATCTACGTCACCCTTATATTTCTTTGCGATGGATGCTACCGTATCTCCCTTCTTCACTGTATGTTTTACTCCTGAAACAGGAAGGATGACCAATGTTTGACCAATAGTGAGCTTGGTACCGCGAGGAATATTATTTGCCCAAAGAATAGTATTTACCGAAACATCAAAAATACCCGCAATTGACGCAAGGGTATCCCCCCTACGCACGACATAGACACTTATCTGCCCACGATTATCACCCTCCTGGTTATCAACTTCAACAAAGCCACCAACTGGCCCAGCATCAGGAAGAAGCGCACTATCCCCAACAGTTGTCACATCTTCGTAAGCCAAGTGAGTGGATACATCAGGACCTTCCGCCGCGGAGAGCAAGGCCATATTTTGTGAATTGAAATTCTTGTCCTCCATGGGTGCTTTACTGAAAATATCACCAAAAAAAGAAAAAAAGCTGGCGTATGCGACAGCTCCGGGGATGATCAAAAAAGTAATCATGAAAAATAAAAGCTTTTTCCATGAAAGCATCATTCGGTGATGACTATTTGCCTGTCCATCCTCTTTGGGAGGGACAGGGAATTGTGTTTTATTGAATACGATAAGCCTAATTTTGTGTTATACGTCGTGAGTCCTTCCGTGCATCCAAATTACCTTTCCCCACTCCTTCTGTTTGACAACCGTATGAAAATATTATATCTGATTGAATTTGCTTTCGTCAATAGTTTTTTGTCACAAATCATCAAACTTACAAAAAATATTAGTCAGAATACGGCTATAAATATAGCTATTTTATATCATAACTATTTAATGGGCATAAATTTCGCTACACTGAGCCATATTTATTAGATATCCATGATTTTTCTGTACCAAAAAATATGGCTTTAAATATAGATATTTTCAATTTAGAACATATTGCCAATAGGTGTTAATATAATGTCTAATGAAAAATCTCCTTCTTGATCTTAATACTGCCCAAAAAGAGGCAGTGCTCGCAACAGAGGGTCCGGTGCTCATTGTCGCAGGTGCAGGTGCAGGAAAAACAAAAACTCTTACACATCGCATCGGGCATATCATCGAAAAGGGGGTTCCGGGTGGTGCCATTCTTGCCATTACTTTTACCAACAAGGCTGCCAAAGAAATGCGTGAACGTGTTTTTACATTACTTGATAGA
>DIZR01000012.1:7415-9387 GCA_002429425.1 Patescibacteria group bacterium UBA6023 | reverse complement strand
AGTCGATGGCAAAGGCGGGTATTGATCCAAAGCAATTTGAACCAAAAAAACTCCAATCACTCATTTCGCGTCACAAGGGTAACCTCGGCACTCCTGACAACATTGAGGGTGTCACGAATAATCGCCATCTCGCGCAAACACTCAAGCGTGTATTTGTACTTTATGAAGAAGCCCTTCGGAGTGCGCACGTGCTCGACTTCGATGATCTCCTTGAAAAAACAGTAAAGTTACTTGAAATGCATCCCGATGTGCTTAGCTACTACCAAACGCAATGGCAATATATTCATGTCGATGAATATCAGGACACTAATCAAGTGCAATATAAACTCGTCCAACTGCTCGTCGGGGCAAGAAAAAATATTTGCGTTGTTGGTGATAGTGACCAAAATATTTACAGTTGGCGTGGTGCCTCGATTACAAATATTCTTAATTTTGAAGAAGACTATCCTGGAGCGAAAGTTATTCTCCTTGAGCAAAATTATCGCTCAACACAAAATATACTTACCGCAGCAAATGGCGTCATCGCGAAAAACACGATGCGCAAAGCAAAAAATTTATTTACCACCAATGATGCCGGTGAACAACTTTCTCTTTTTGGTGCATATGATGAAACCGATGAAGCGCGATTTGTCGCGATGCGCATCGGCGGACTTATGAAAACTGGTGTACGTCCGGGAGAAATCGCGATACTTTATCGCACCAATTTTCAATCACGCATTCTCGAAGAGGCACTCCTCTTTGCCGGTATTCCATATCAGGTACTCGGTGTACGATTCTATGAACGCAAAGAAGTGCGTGACGTTATCGCATACATACGCGTCGCGCTGAATCCTACTTCACTTTTTGATCTCGAGCGCGTCATCAATGTCCCTGCACGCGGGGTCGGTAAAGTCACATTACAGAAAATTCTCGCTGGAGATATCAACAAACTCCCTGACGCGATGCGCACAAAGGTAAACAAATTTTATGCGTTGCTCGAACGTATTCGTATTGCGGGAGAAACAATGAAACCTTCCAAACTTGTTGCCTTTATCATCAAAGAAACGGGCATTGAATCGATGCTTTCGGATGGTGACGACGAAGACACGGAACGACTGGCGAATGTGCGGGAACTCGTCTCTGTTGCAACGCGCTACGACGTATTCGAAGGAACAAATGGCATCGAGCAATTTCTTACAGATGTCGCACTTGAATCAGACCAAGACACCATGAAAGGAGAGGTAGATGCGGTACGCCTCATGACCGTACACGCATCAAAAGGACTCGAATTTTCACAAGTGTTTATTACTGGAATGGAACAAGACCTTTTTCCCTCTCGACGCTCACAAGACGAAAGCAAAGACCTCTCCGAGCGCGAAGAAGAGCGACGGTTGTTCTATGTCGCACTCACCCGTGCAGCAAAAAAAGTATTTCTTTCATATGCCTCTTTCCGAACCATTTATGGACAGCGACAGATAAATATCCCATCAGAATTTCTTTCAGATTTTGCAGAAAAACTTATCATCAACGAATCCCGCGAAAGCGAAACATATGAAACACCGACAAATGCAAATGGAAAAAAGAGAAGCCTCTTGGGATGGGATGAGGACAATAATACGATTCTATATGTATAATTACGGGACTTCCACAAATGGCGAACTTCTTCGTTGCGAGGCCCCGGTGACTCGGTCAACATATATGAATATGTCTTCCTCGTCACAATCCCCGCGCCTCGAATTTCTTCCATTTCTAAAAGTCAGTAAAAATATTTCATGAGTATTCATGCGAAAAAATCTCTCGGTCAACATTTTCTTCAATCCTCCGAAGTGGTTGAGCAAATCATTACTGCTTCAGAAATTTCTATGGGTGATGTTGTTGTTGAAGTTGGCCCTGGTGAGGGAGTACTTACCAATGAATTACTCCATTCGGGCGCACACGTTATTGCAATCGAAAAAGATACACGTTGTATCCCACTCCTTACAAAACGTTTTGT
>DIZR01000012.1:0-7345 GCA_002429425.1 Patescibacteria group bacterium UBA6023 | reverse complement strand
CTTGAAGGAGATGTCCTTGAAAAAGAAATGGCAACAAAATTATTTGACACCACCTTGTGTGATATCCCCACTTACAAAGTTGTAGCAAATATTCCCTACTACATTACCGGGATGCTCTTTCGTTATTTTCTCGAAGAACATCGGCAGCCTTCTCTCCTCACTTTTCTTATCCAAAAAGAAGTCGCGGAACAAATTATTTCAAAAAAAGGAAAAGAAAGTATTCTCTCACTTTCTATAACAATATTTGGCGATCCCGTGTATATCGGAAAGGTTGATAAGAAATTTTTCACTCCCATTCCAAAAGTTGATTCAGCAATTCTCACAATAAAAAATATTCATGATCATCGATTGCAAGGACTCATGCGTGAAGACTTTTTTCGCATCATGAAGATCGGATTTCGTGCACGAAGAAAAATGCTACTCGGAAATCTTGCGGAGGGATTACACCAGAAAAAAGAGGACATTGCATCTATCTTTGTAAAACTTGGTATTGATGAAAAAGTCCGTGGGGAGGATGTAGCTCTCGCCACATGGGTCGCACTTGCCACAGCATTCTCCATTAAACTCACGCAAAAATAAATTACGCAACGTGTCGCGACCGCTACATGTTACGTAATTGAATGATTAAGAAATTGAAACGTAGAGACATGATATTCATTTATATTACAAAGGACCGTCCTCGATAATATCAATCAATATCAAATGAACCTCCCCGGGCTTACGTCACGGAGTATTGTGGGGCGAATAAAAAAAATCCAAGGTCTCACCTTGGATGTTTTTTTGTTTTTTACATTGAGGTACCAACCATATACATCGTACCCGCAGTCGGAAGTGTCGCGCAACCTTTTCCAACATAGTAACGACATTGACCTCCTGATTGCCATGTTCCAAGCATCCACGAGCCAATACTGAGTGGGGGGCCAAACGCATATACAATAGTCCCACCGGGCTGATAAATAAGTGGTAACGTAATCGGTGGAGAGATAGTTAGATCCTGAAAATAAACAGCAAAATTTCCTGAACATGTACACGTAAATACGTACGTAATCAATCCTCCAAATGGCGTACCTGGTCCAGCACTTGCGGTACGAACCGAGATTGATAGTGAGATCACCAGCGCGATTAGAATGATCGATACGGGAATAAATGAACGTACAATTAGTTGTGCATGTTTTCCTAGTTTTGTTTGTAGTTTTTTTATTTCATGCATACTCTATAAATATAGGTGTTTTCGTGTCACCTGTCTATATTTTTAAATTAAATACCAGAGGCTCACTTAATCCATTATCATTTACCACATAAAACCAGTAGGGAATACTTATATCAAATTCGGGACGATTTTCCCCTGGACTGAGCGGAAGATTTGGGGACACAGAAAACTGTAGCGTTTTTCCGTCAGCGGAAGGTATTCCAGTAATATCTCCATAAGAAATATGAACCGTGTTTCCTTGCGGAAGAAATCCTGATCCGGTAACCGTAACCTTCGTGCCAAAAAATCCTTCCGTTGGAGTAGCGCTACTTACCACAGGAGGACTAACGGCGGGGGGGGTCACAATTAAAAATGTTTTATTTGTATCTCCTTTACTGCTACTTACCCAAAGCGCATGTTTGCCACGTGGAGCATCCTGTGGAACAACAAATGAAAGTTGTCCATCCGTTCCAAATAGCACATCCTTCACGATATAATCATCGAGATGAACGATATTTCCACTTGATGCAATTCCAATTGTCGAAAGTGTTACTGATGTACCATGCGGAGCGGTATACGTTGAAGGAGACATGAGCACCGGTGTGTCAGAATGAAAACCACCTCCCGTAGAGATGGCGGCAACGGTTGCCTCAGGTACACTTATGGACGTGTTTGTAGAACTCGTTGTTGTAACGGTTGATGACGCCTTGATCACCGCTGGAATGATTGAGGTCACTGGAGGGAGTGACACAGGCAAGGATGATGAAGAACCCTTACATTGCATCACCAGAAGTTTTGCACGGGTAAATGTTCCGACAAATCCACTTCCCACCGTTAGTCCAGCCGGAGCAAGAACCTCAGTCGCAAATAAATTTTGGAAGGTGATAACGGCAAGTTTTGTCCGTGGACCAAAATACGTTGTCTCAAATCCGGGTGCACCAGGACCACTTTCCGCAACTCTCGTTCCTTGCTCTTGATTCAGCATCTGCTGCAATAGTAGAACATCAGCACCACTCATTCCCAAAGAAAGATTACGCGTTATTTTCGCACAGTCTTGTGCGGCCATTGCAGAGACAGGAAGTGCGATAAATAATGAGACACATAATGCTCCGAGAGTATTCAATGTTCGAAAGTGCATCGTAATGTAATTAACTAGTAGTTAGGTAAATTGTAGCAGTGCACTTCACGTGATACAAGGAAAAGCAGTAATCACATCCGCAGAGAGAAGAAGTATTTTTCCAGAATCAACAAACGAAACGCTATTTAATATCGAGGATCATCACATCATTTACTCCTTCTTTTGTTGCCAATATCCTTCCATATGGATCGATAATACTTGATATTCCTCCTTTTGAGGAACGCAACATATATGCTCCCGCCTCGAGTGCGCGCATACGTGCATATTGATGTTGTAATAGTCCGATTCCATCGGAAAGCAGTACACTATCATTCGAGGGAACAATAATGATGCCCGCATCTCTGGAAGAGAGGTCGGTAATGCCAACCTCGGAGCAAAGATATCCGGATAAGGTAATGTTCCCCATGCGAAAATCTTGTCGAGCATCCCCCTTCGTTATCGTCTCATACAGCGGAAGATGCAAACCAAACGGGGAAAACTCCGTAAACGGCACTGGTCTTCTTTTGTGGTAGACATTCACGATTGCTCCATTTCTATAAAAAAGAATGCTGTTATAACGAAGTCCGTATTTATCACTATGGAGTGGGAGTGCGAGCATGGTCTTTGGGCTCGTGCGAGAAAGGAAGAGAAGATCGGTGTACAGCTCATGTGCGTTCGGCAAGTATACCTCTGGTCGAAGAATAAGCTCACCCGTTTCCTCATTCACAACAAAGTAGGGGAAAACATTCTCTGGTAAAACGATGATGTCGGGTTTCGCCCTAAATGCCTTTACTAAAAGTTGTCGATAAATATAATATGAACCCTCTCCGATACTCTCCTCGGTAGGTATGTTCGACGCAATCACTGCCACGCGCAGAGGCTCCACCGGCAATGGTCCACGAAGCTCGCGATAGAGACCAAACACAATGACACTGGTAAAACATATCGCGACAATAAATGAATCACGCACATGTTTTGGAGCAAAAAATGCATAACGGAGACGTGTCATCAACCCCCCTTTCGTTTCAATCACTCCAGAAATTATACTTGCACTCCATACCCCAAAGATAACGGATAGGAATGAAAGACCGTACACGCCAAACACTGCGGCAACATGCTTCAGATACAACGAATCAATAAGCGCATACCCCACCACCCCCCAACTATATCCCGCTAAGAGAAACCACGAGCGAAAAAATTCTATGCACACCCACGTAAATGCGAAAAGAAAGATCGGTACGGGAAATTTTGCTCTTACTTTCATATATACAAATGCAGGAACCAGATATAAAAGCGATGAAATAATGATGATGGCAGTAATACCAAGAGGGTATAATAAAGATTCATTCAGGAGGCCATGTGGTGTTCCTGTCCACCATGAACCTGCTAATCGAAAAAATGGCTCACCCGAGAAAAAACAAAATGGAACACTCATCAACAGTGTGGCAAAGAATACGCGCCGATACGAGCGAGCATTTACAAGAAATAGACCGTAAGGAATAAGCGCGATAAGCATAATTGGCAAAAATCCAAAATATGCCGTCGTGAGAGAGAGCATTATCCCCGAAAGGAGTGGGTATTTGAAAGACTGAAAACGATAATTATTCATTACATTGAGTTTCAACACAGTTTAACACGACATAAGAAAGTTTTTCCAAAGACGCACGATTCCAAGGTCTCGTCTGAAAATTTAGGAAACAGAGGAAAGGTCTTGCGAAGCCAAAAATTCACCTCAAAGAAAAGAGATGAAACGAGTCAAACCTCAGGAAACATACACAAATGGTTAACAAAAGTGTATTAGGGGGGGTAATATACTTATAGATACAGATAGTCTACATTATGTGGACATGCTAAGCACTAAACTCTTGAGGGGAAATACCATGAGTGGAACAGGGAAAGACGCGCCGTCCTATCCAGACAAGCCACCGCATGACCATGGCAGCCAGCCGAAGAAGTAAGCCATGTGCAGGAATAATCCTGCCATAAAACACCTGCATCGTGCTACGATGGAGGTGTTTTTTATAATAATATAGATGAACAAAAAAACTACATTACATAAAAACACACGAATAAGTACTGAATTAGACCCACTCAATCTTCCCGATTGGAGTGCTTTTCGTCCTGAAATTGCTCTGCAAAAACTCCGTAAACTTTATGCAGAAGAACGCGCAATCATCAATAATAAATTATCTTCTCGCCACACCACACATGGTGAGATATTTTATCTACGGGCACCAACGCGAAGAAAAATTATTGCGCTTCTTGGTGAACTGTATCACTTCGAACGTGTCGCGAAGCATCGACATCCGGGCATTACTGATGCCGTGAGGACTGCATCGCTTATCATTGAGAAGCATTCGCAATTTGTAACCCTTCGCTCAAAATATCCCCAAATCGTGAACCGCCTCTCTCGATCTGCACTCTCGACAAAACTTTCACCAAGTGAGCGTTGGTACCTCTCTCGAGAGGCAAGAGAGCTTGGATCTCCCCACCGTGCGCATGGAAAAAAACTTAATGCACTTTCTTCTACTCGAATAGAATTAGATACGCAAGAAAAAGTATTTGCAGAAAAGAATGAGATAAATGACACGGCGGTACTTCGCATGGTGTCACTGCGTTCCAAGATCGCGCAACTTTCAGGGTTTTCATCATGGAACGAAAAAGTGCTTCGTGGTCTTATGATGTCTCACATTGGCGTAAGTGGGGTGTCGACTCTTTTTGCAGGATTTAAAAAACAAGTGACGATTTGGCATGTTCAAAAACTCAAAAATTATCGAGTCGCATTTTTTGCTCCACGCTACACGGAGGATGGTGTGCTCGAGGCGGTCAAAGAGATACTACGCATACATTTTAGTATTACACTTGAAGCTCACGATACTTCTGTGTGGGCGAAAGATGTGCTTTTCTTTAGGGCGCATGATAAGAACGGTACACTCCTCGGCGGTCTCTATGTTGATCTTTATGTGCGTAAGGGGAAAATTGGTGGTGCGTGGTCGGGGGCAGTGCGTGACGGAGAAAAGGGAATTCTCCCACTCGCGATGGTTGTCACAAACTTTACTCAAGGGAAGCGTATTGCTCACTACGAATTTCTCACACTCGTACATGAGGTTGGTCACGCCGTGCACTATCTTTGTGCGCGACCCGACTCCTATCTCGGATATGTTCGCTATCTTGAAGATGATGCAGTGGAAATTGCCGGAAGATTTTTTGAGCGATTTGCCTTTGATACCACCATTGTCGAACGAGCACTACTTGGAAAAAAGAAAACGCTGTCGGTGACAGATAGCACATTCATCGCAAAACTCCCCGAATATCGACGCGCATATCTTACGCACGACAGATCTCTCGATGTTGCTGTGTCCGAGTTCGATTGGGAAATCCACCTTCACCCGCCAAAAAACTCTGAGGATTTACATGTCAAATGGCGAGAAATCTATAATCAAATAATTCCTGACACAAAAGAAGATGGGTCCGTTTTTCCTTCCGTTTTGCGTTATGTTTTTGATGGAAGATATTCCGCAAAATTTCTTCTCTATATATGGGCAGATATTGTTGCGGCACAACTCTACCAAAAATATCAAAACATTCGCAAAAAATCGCCCAAAAAAGCGAGCGCAATGCTCTCTAAAATTTTTCAAAAAGGTTCCTCTGCTCCGATGATGAATACCCTCCGCCCATTCATTGGTTCACGTGTACGGATTGATGCATACATACACGAATTAGCTCGTAACATAGAAGACCAAAAATGATGGGGACGACACCTCAAACTACATAGGGGTACCCTAGGCATTTACGTTGGGGGTGAAGGGGCGAAAACAGGACGGGGTTTGAGCTCGGCGATGTGGGCAAAAAACAGTTGACATTTGGGGAGATTGTGATACCATTAACACCAGTAAGTACTCAATTTTTCTCTTGAAAGGAGAACGAAGTGAAAAACTCTTTGAAATTGGTGATAGGTGTGTTGTTTATGGTGGTGATGATTGGACAGGCCAATGCAGACGCAAGGAGCGATAGACAGTGGCACAACAGGCATCAAAATGACCAGATGACTAGTGCATCTGACAGACTCATTAAAAACAATCCCCAAGTAATCCCTTATATGCCCAGTGACATTAGGGGCGCAGAGGGAATGAGTATTACTTGCGATGAACATGGAAATACTGTCGATGACAGTCATACCACCAGTCGTTGCTATACATATCATAGCAGACAGACTGGGACGACATGGAAAATTCGCTATACGCAACCCAATGGGGTTGGTGAGCAGGTATTTAAGATTCAAAATCATAAACTGAAACTCTGGGCGTCGTTCAATGAGCGTCACGAAAATATCTATGCAAGTACTGACGCACAAAGATATGCCAGTGCACACTCAAATGGCGACACTGGGATTGCGCGGAATCAAGACCGTGAGAACGTGCAGGAAGCAAACAAAGTTGACCCGTCAGAGCTTATCAAGAGAGGGCTGGGCACAATATTGCCAAATATATTCAGATAAACAACAACGAGAGGTGCGAACCTCTCGTTTTTTTATACACCAAATTATTTTTAAAGTTTTAAGGTCTAGCCTCTCAGTTTAAAGGTCAGTCCTTAGCTCTGGAAGGTCTGACCTTGGGCAACCTTCACACGAATTTCCTGAGGAGTCACCTTTGCGAAGACGCCAAGGAAACACCTCAGGAAATAAAATATGCTTACCGTGGAGCGACACATCCAAGGAGAGACCTTCCAGGGCTAAGGACTCACCTTGGATGCTCTACGATGGACTCCTGTTTTTAAAAGTGGAACCTGAGTGGTAGTTATCCACAAATTTTTTTTATAGGAGAAACTATTTGTTGCATATTATTGCTACAATATAAAAGTATTCGAGGTGCGTCCCAAGCCTTGGGAGGTCGTTCCTCGGAAATACTCCCTATTACATACCATGAACTTTGCCCATCTTCCACACAAAAATCTTCTTCTTAGTGGCATCGCTGCACTCATCATTCTTGGTGTAGGTGTTTACGTAAACAGCACACCAAGAAGCGAGCACCCTCTTGTGA
>DIZR01000071.1:5954-8249 GCA_002429425.1 Patescibacteria group bacterium UBA6023 | reverse complement strand
TGTATTTAACGCAATTATTGGTTTTATACATGAAAATAAGGCGCAGGAAGCACTTGCGTTATTGCGTGAGCACCTCTCAGTAACAACACGCATCTTACGAGACGGTCACTGGCAGGAGATTCCCGCCTCAGGTGTCGTTCCTGATGATGTTATACGTCTCCGCGTAGGTGACATCGTCCCTGCCGATATCCGTATTGTCGATGGAGTAATCCAGGTAGATCAATCACAATTGACAGGCGAATCTCTTCCTGTTGAGCGTACTATTGCTGAAAACGCTTATGCGGGGTCAACCGTAAGTCGTGGCGAAGTAACGGGAGTTGTGACAGCAACAGGCGCACGAACATATTTTGGAAAAACAGCTGAACTTGTGCGCACCGCTGAAGCCCCTCGCCATCTCGAGTTGTTAATTCTTCATATTACAAAGTATCTTGCGGGGTTAGTCATTATTCTTTCAATTGCAGTGTTTGCAGCTGCAATTATTCACGGTACGCCACTCCGCGATATTCTTCCCTTCAGTCTTATATTACTTGTCGCATCTGTTCCCGTGACACTACCCATAATGTTCACTATGTCTGCGGCGCTCGGCGCCCGTGCACTCACAAAAAATGGAATATTGGTCACACGACTTTCTGCAATTGAAGATGCTGCATCAATGGACGTGCTCTGTGTCGACAAAACCGGAACACTCACAGAAAATCACCTTACCGTTGGAGAAATCTTTCCATTCAATGGTATTTCTCCTGATGAGGTGTTGCGTGTTGCTGCACTCGCATCAGATGAGGCAACCCAGGATTCGATTGATCTTGCAATTTTACGTTCGGCACGAGAAAAAGATCTCATAAAAAATATCCCACAATACCTTCAGTCTATTCCATTCGACCCAAGTACAAAACGCTCTGAAGTACGTATCAAAGAAAATGAACAAGTGGTGCGTATTATCAAGGGTGCACCAGTGACACTTGCAAAACTTTCGGGCGTCGCATGGAGTGAGATTGCTGAAGAGGTTTCTCGACTATCCATTGATGGTTCCCGCATCATTGCGGTGGCAAAGGGTGTTGATTCCGACATGCACCTTGTTGGACTTCTTGCGCTCAATGATCCTCCGCGTGCTGATTCGCTCGATCTTATTGCTAATCTATTGGAAAATGGTGTTCGCGTCATACTTATTACTGGAGATGGTGAGGCGACCGCACAAGCAATAGCAACAAAAGTTGGCATTACCGGCCAAGTTGCGCCGGCGGGGGTGCTCCGTAATGAGATCAATATCGATGTTGTAACGCGTTTTAATATTTTTTCAGGGGTACTTCCTGAAGATAAATTTGCACTTGTTCAAGCATTACAAAAGGCTGGTCATATCGTTGGCATGACTGGTGATGGCGTCAATGATGCACCAGCGCTTCGACAGGCGGATGTGGGCATTGCCGTTTCAAGTGCAACTGATGTTGCGAAGGCAGCTGCAAGTCTAGTCCTTACACGCACAGGACTTAATGAAATTGTCGTTGCAATCGGAGAAAGCAGACGGATCCATCAGCGTATTCAGACGTGGATAATGGCGATGATCACACGAAAGATCGTTATTCCACCATTTCTCGCTATATGGGTTATTTTCTTTAATACCTTTGCACTTAATCCCTTACTTATTGTCTTATTGATGTTTGCAACTGACGTCATAACAATGTCGATTTCAACAGACAATGTTACTCCCTCCCCCTCCCCAAATCGCTGGAATATGCGTGCGCTTCTCTTGCGTGTTGTCGGACCATCAACCCTGCTCATGCTTTTTTCGATGGTGGTCTATTGGGTTGCAACAACTCAATTGCAACTTACCATCACGGAAACACAGACCGTAATCTTTCTGTGGCTCGTATTTGGAAGTGCACAAGCGATACTCTATCTTACTCGTACACAAAGTTTCTTTTGGAGAAAACCCTATCCCGGGCGATGGATCATTATTACTTCGCTATTTGATATAAGCATCGTAACACTGCTCGCAACACAAGGGTGGTTGATGTCAAAAATATCAATTATTCTTGTTTGTGAAATATTTATTTTTGCCATCCTGTTTCTTTTTGTTGCAGATCTCCTTAAGGTTGTCATGATTACCTGGGGAAGCAAAATGAAACATACGGAGTAAAATTCTCATACATCTGTTTTAATGAGGAGTGCTTTGAGGCACAAAGGACTCTCGGCTACCGCCACGGGTGATATTCAATCTCGAAGACTCGATAATGAATATCCCTTCGACTCCTGCAGGGAGTGAAGCAGTTCACTCCTACGGTCCACCAAATAACAAAA
>DIZR01000071.1:4965-5842 GCA_002429425.1 Patescibacteria group bacterium UBA6023 | reverse complement strand
TTTTGTTATTTGGTGGACCGTACAGGACTCGAACCTGCCACCCCCGCATTGCAAATGCGGTGCTCTACCAGATGAGCTAACGGCCCAAGGAAATGCAAACAAAATCGAAGGCAACCGCCTTCCCGAATAGCATATCGTATGTATTTCAAAAAAACAAGTAGTATGTAACTCACCTCCCTGAAAGGGATAATTTTATGATATGATCAAGAAAATCTGACACGGAAACATCAGCGGCTTTCAGTGCCAGAGGAAACAAGGATTTTTCAGTAAAACCAGGAAGTGTATTAATTTCTAATATATAAATGCCCTTGTCGGAGATGATAAAATCCGAGCGAGAATAGTGTCTTGCTCCGATTGCCTTGTGTGCTTTTACTGCAAGATCGCGAAGTTCACTGTGAATTGAAAGAGTAAATCGTCCCGGACATATCTCCTGTGAATTACCTCCGTATTTTGCGTCAAAATCAAAGAAACTATTTTTATCCGGTGGTATAATTTCAATAGGATAGAGTACAAAGTATTCATCTGCTTGCTCCCCATCAATAACACATACTGTTGCCTCCTTTCCAATAATAACTTCTTCGAGGAGCACGTCACCATATTGATTTGCCTCATGAATGGCACCAATAAGTTCCTCATTGGTACGCGCAATTCGTGTTGCGACCGACGATCCACCCGAGATAGGTTTTACAATGACGGGAAGTTGCTTGTCATGTAAAAAATGAGCAACGGTATCGGGAATATTTGTATTTCGTTCAATGAACTCACCACCAGGAGTAAGTATTCCCATATCATGAAATCGCTCCTTCGCAAGATTTTTATTCATCCCAATTGCTGAAGGAAGTGATTTTGATCCAGTATAAGGTCTGTCTCTTATACA
>DIZR01000071.1:3187-4936 GCA_002429425.1 Patescibacteria group bacterium UBA6023 | reverse complement strand
AGTATAAGGTATGCCAAATTGTTCAAAAAGTTGTTGTATCTTTCCATCTTCCCCATATTCGCCATGGAGCGCATTCCAGATTATATCAACATGACTTGAGATACTTGCGATATCAGTTTGTACTCCGTTGATAATCCACTCATCATTTTTTGAAAGCAAGATATCAATTGGAATATATTTATTTTGATTCAGGTGATGCAAAATATTTTCACCTGTTTTAAGTGAAACATCATACTCACTTGATAAGCCACCACGGACAACGCCAACACGAATTTTTTGCATGTATATAGTATAACGTAGTTTTGAAAACACGGTAATACTTAGGGGTATCTTAGTACATGCATTTATTAATGAAGTTTTTCTCGAAGCGTGCGGTGATATAGAACAGCAAAACGATGAGATTCCGCATTCGCAATCAAAATCCAACGTTTATAGGATTCTGCGATCTCCTTATTTCCGAGTATTGCCTTAGGTTTATGTCGTGAATCCTTCACGACACTGACAATGCTGTACGACTTCTTGATATTTCGTACTACTATTTCCGCGCGTCTTTTCTGGGCAGTACCACCATCAATAACGATAAGGTCTGGCGTAATCCATTCAGTGTGCGCAAAACGTCTAAGAAGTATTTCCTCGAGATGAAGATTGTCATTCACCTGATCGGGGTCAATACGTATCTTGAATTTACGGTATGCAGATTTTTTGGGAATACCATCCTCAAGCACGACCATTACTCCAACGGTATATTTCCCAGAAATATGTGCAACATCATATGCTTCAATACGAAATGGCTTACTGCGCACACTGGATGTTTTTTGTGAATGCATACGCACATCTTCACTTATAAGTGAGACATCTTGGATATGCTGAAGCGCAAAAATCATACGTTTATATTCCTGCGCAAGTTCAAATTCTTGCTTTTTCGCATGCATATGCATCGATCGACTCAGTCGCTTCATCAGCATTGTCTTTTTGCCTTCAAAAAATAATTTTATTTCCTTGGTGCGCTCTCGATACGCAATTGGGGAGATTTCTCCCGTGCAGACACCTGGGCAAAGTCTAATTTGCCGATTAAAACATGGTTTCCCCTGCCTTGGCGTACATGTATCGCGAAATGGAAAAATACGTCGAACTATCTTCAATGCCTCACTAAGATTTGTACCTTGAGGAAATGGTCCGAATACATGACGATATATTCCCTCACTATTCGCTGCACCAGAAAGCATCGTACGCTCACGTATGACGAATACACGCGGAAATTCCTCATTTGTAATGACCACGTAATTCCAGCTTTTATTATCCTTCTCCTTTGTATTGAAGTACGGTTGATGCCTCTTGATGAGGCTAGCCTCAAGGACGAGCGCCTCGAGGACGGAATCAGTTGATATGTGTCTTACGTCAAATGCGAGTGTGACCATGTCAATGATATGTTTTCCTCGGGTATGCATGAGGTCATTCCCAAAATAGCTTCGTACACGATCACGAAGTGACGTTGCTTTCCCGATATACAATATTTTTTTCTTATTATCTATAAATTGATAAACCCCTGGTGCATCAGGAAGGTTAATCTGCTTGAGCTCATCAATAGTCATAGATAAGAATAGAAAATTATGGATTATCGTTTTTCTTTTGCTAAAATACGCTTGAGATATTTTCCTGTATGAGATTTTGGATTATTTGCAATATCTTCGGGTGTACCCTTTGCGACCAATTCACCGCCACGAAATCCACCCTCAGGTCCGATATCGA
>DIZR01000071.1:698-3037 GCA_002429425.1 Patescibacteria group bacterium UBA6023 | reverse complement strand
GATTTAATAACATCAAGATTGTGTTCAATAAGCAAGACACTATTTCCCTTCTCAACAAGGGTCTGCAAAATTTCGATTAACTTCTTGACGTCTTCATAGTGAAGTCCGATCGTCGGTTCATCAAGGAGATACATTGTACGCTGCATGAGCGGACGATAGAGTTCTGAGGCAATTTTCACTCGCTGCGCCTCACCACCGGAAAGCGTCGTCGCAGATTGTCCAAGCTCAAGATATCCAAGGCCCACATCTTCAAGTGATTTGAGGCGGTCGGAAATAGCAGGAATATTTTCAAAGAATTCCGCCGCTTCTTCTACGGTCATTTTGAGTACATCGTAAATGCTTTTTTTCTTGAATTTCACCTCAAGCGTCTCCTTTTGAAAACGTTTTCCTTGGCATACATCGCAGAGTACGTATACCGTTGGTAAAAAATGCATCTCAACCGCAATCATCCCGTTACCCTCACACGCTTCACAACGCCCCCCTTTTACATTAAATGAAAAACGAGAGGGCTTCCATCCGCGAATTCTTGCTTCTTCTGTTTCTGCAAACATATCACGTATGAATGTCCATGCACCAGTATATGTTGCGGGATTCGAGCGCGGGGTTCTCCCTATTGGTGATTGGTCTATAAGAATCTGTCGGTGAAGATATTCAGATCCGGTAAATGATGTGCAATTAAATGTTTTTGCAGAACGATATTTTCTATCAAACCTCGCCTGAAGATTCTTGTGTACAAGTTCATATAGTAGTGTCGATTTTCCAGACCCCGAAACTCCCGTTATTGCAACAAGTTTCCCAAGAGGAATATCTACGTTCATATGTTTAATATTGTATGAATTTCCTGCGCGGATCTGTAATGTTCCCTTATCTTTTTCTCGGCGTTTTTCCGGTATGGGAATTACTTTGTCACCGCGAAGGTAATCAAGGGTAAGTGACTTTTGCTTCTTGTCGAGAAGGAGATCCTCAAGATACCCTGCCACCACAACGTGCCCCCCATGCACTCCGGCACCGGGACCGATATCAATAAGGTAGTCAGATGCGAAAATTGTATCCTCATCATGTTCAACGGTAATTATTGTATTGCCAATATCGCAAAGATCACGCAATGTTTTGATTAGACGGTCATTGTCTTTTTGGTGCAAGCCGATGGTCGGTTCATCGAGCACATAGAGTGCACCAACAAGTCGAGAACCGAGTTGTGAAGCAAGGCGAATGCGTTGTGCCTCACCACCGGAAAGTGTATTGGCACGTCTCCCGAGTGTAAGATAGCCAATACCTACGTCAAACATAAAGTGAAGCCTGCTTTCGATTTCTTTAATAATGACTGAGGATATTACTCGCTCTGTTTCCGTAAGCTTTAATTCCTTAAAAAATACTATCACTTCTTCAATTGACATATCGGTGAGTTCCTTGATGTTTTTACCACGTGAAATAATTACATCAGTTTTTTTCATTTTCTTTAATTTTTCTCCAGTGTTGATATTCAAGTCACCGATGGTGACGTGAAGTGCTTCATCGCGAAGTCTTGCTCCGTGACATACGTCACATACTTCATCACCAAAAAAATGCTTCGTACCCAACCCATTACATGACTGACACGCGCCAGCGGGGGAATTAAATGAAAAAAGGCGTGGCTCAACTTCTGGATAAGAAAACCCATCATCAGGGCACGCAAATTTTGCGGACATCAATGTTTCTTCATCACCAATAATTACGCGCATAAGTCCATCCGTTTCATCAAGCGAACGCTCTACTGCCTCGGCAAGTCGCTCTCGAACGCCCTTTGTATTATCAGTAAATTCTGAAACAAAAAATTCATCAACAAGAATGTCAATGTCATGTTTTTTTGTTTTCGTCAGTACAATCTGTTCACGTAAACTCTTTTGTTTTCCGTCAATACGCGCTTTTGTGTATCCTTTTGACAAGTAATCATAGAGGAGTTGATAATACTCACCCTTACGACCCCGCACAACAGGTGCATATACTCCTACCTTTAATGTTGAATACGGAACGCCCATAATCTCTTCCTTCGCTTCATGTTTTCCAATTTCATCAACTTTTTCAATAACAAAATTCATTATTTCCTCATTCGTCAATCGTTTAATTGGCTTCCCACAGGTAAGACAGTGCGGGATACCGATGCGTGCGTAAAGTACACGAAGATAATCGTAAATTTCTGTTATTGTCGCAACCGTCGAGCGCGGATTTGATGAGTGAGATTTTTGATCAATAGAAATAGCCGGGGAAAGACCAATGATTTCGTCAACATCGGGCTTCTGCATTTGATGTAGAAATTGACGTGCATATGCAGAAAGGGATTCAACATATCGACGCTGTCC
>DIZR01000071.1:0-621 GCA_002429425.1 Patescibacteria group bacterium UBA6023 | reverse complement strand
CCGGTAATAACTACCATTTTATTGCGTGGCATCTCAACAGTAATATTTTTAAGATTATGCGTTCGCGCACCACGTACAATAATAGTTTCGAGTTCCGTTATTTTATTTTTTTTGTCAGACATATAAAGTGAGTGAAGTGATAACACATATTTATAGAAAAATCAATAACCCTAAAGCTTACTCAGGGTATTTGATTTGAGTGATAAGAAGCAATCGTTATGATGCAACGATAATGCGAGGGTGCATCGATATTTTTTTTATTTCTTCGACAATTTCATCAAGTGTGTAATTTGCTTTGATAAAAAACTGATCTGCACCAGCACCGATTGCCTTCTCAATATCTTCTCGTTGTCCAAAATTTGAAAGCATTACAACGCTGGTTTTTATGAGAGCTGGATTCATGCGAATACGACGAAGTACCTCAAAACCATCAATACCCGGTAATAGGATATCGAGCAATATAATATTTGGTAGTTCTTTTTCCGCAAGCGTGATTCCCTGTTCGCCATCAATTGCGGAAATTACTACTATCCCCTCTCGTGCAAGTTTCTGTGTGGCGAGGTCACGTAAAAATTTATCATCCTCAACGACAAGCACCTTTATTTTTGATAGATCCTGAAC